>CAMOXE010000001.1 GCA_946628865.1 uncultured Clostridia bacterium
CGCCATGGCGTGTTAAAAGCGGTAGAGGTCCTCTAGGCAATGTTGGCGCGTTTTGATATACGAAAGTATATCCCTTCCGCTCGACGCACCGATATCTATCACGAGATAATATTTCATAAGTAACTTACTCCTGTTAATATTTCTATGGTTATATAATACAACCTTTTTTCGATTTTTGCAAGGATTTACATATAAAAGTCTTGTTTTTTTATTTCTTCCTTAACTTTTTCAATGGCTTTTTTCTCTATGCGTGATATGTACGAGCGTGAAATTTTAAGCAGCGCCGCAACTTCGCGCTGAGCGAGCGGTCTGCCGCCCTTTAGTCCGTATCTGAGGCACAATATCGTGTATTCGCGTTGGTTTAAACAAGCCGAAATTATCTTCATAAACCTGTCTTTAAGCATTTTGTTTTCGACTTTTACCAAGACGTTTTCTTCGCGTTCGGACAATATGTCCATAAGCGTAAGTTCGTTGCCCTCTTTGTCTGTTCCGACGGGGTCGGATAGCGAAACGTTGTTTTTGTGCTTTTTATTTGCCCTCAGCATCATTAAAATCTCGTTTTCGACGCAGCGCGCGATATACGTCGAAAGTTGCGTGCCTTTCCCGGGCGAATAGGTGTTTATCGCTTTTATAAGACCTATCGAGCCGACGGAAATCAGGTCGTCTTGTTCTTCGGCGCCCTGGTATTTCTTCGCGATATGCGCAACGAGCCTTAAATTGTGCTTGATAAGCGTATCTCTCGCCTTTTGGTCGGCGTTTTCCTTAAAACGCCGGACGTATTCCGCCTCTTCTTCCGCCGTAAGCGGTTTCGGAAAGGAATTTCCGACTATCGCCGAACAGAAAAACACTACTTTCCCGATAATAAAATTGAGAAAATCAAAAAACATACTTACTACCTCTCTATGGGTAATAAGTATGTCGAATTTTAGATAATTATGTACGTCCCGTTTTAATTTTCCTCGTCCTCGCCGTCCTCGTCGTAAATTTTAACGAACTCGTTAAACACTTCTTCCAAAAGTTTCTCGTCGGCGATGGGCAAAAGCACTTCTTCGCCGCCGTTAAAGCCGATTTTAAACACGGTCACTTCGCCGGCCTCGTCGCCGAAAGGCTGAAAAAAGACGTATTTTTCTTTTTTGTATTCTATCGTGCCTATATGCTCGAACTTCAAAACGTCGCCTTTGTCGCCGATAAGTTCGATTATTCCTTCGTTCTCGTTCATGCTATTTACCGTTCCTTTTTCTGTTTATGTAGTCCTCGAGTATATAAGACGCGGCAATCTTGTCAATAACCTGCTTTCGCTTATCCCTGCGCATATCCGCTTCCAAAAGCAGGCGCCGCGCCTCCATAGTGGTAAAACGCTCGTCGGTCGTTACGACTTCTATATCCGTAGCCGACCTTAGTTTTTCGATAAACGCGGCGGTCTTTTCGGTCTGTACCGAAGAAGAACCGTCAAAATTGACGGGAAGTCCGCATACTATCGTCGTTGCTTCTTTGGATTTGGCAAGCGAAACGAGGTAGGAAATATCCTTTTCCGTCGCTACGCGAAAATACGTTTCGAGCGGCAGAGCCATTTCGCCGAACGGATCGCTTACGGCTACGCCTATTCTCTTGTCGCCTATATCAAACGCTATTATTCTGTTCATAATTATATCTCCGCGCATAAAACGCCGTTTTTCGTCACATACTGTTTTCGGAAGAATACAAAGGAGTAAACGATGGGAAAAGATTTTGCTTTCGGGCTTGCGATCGGCATGATTGGCGGCGCGCTCATTATAGCAAACTCGTATCAAGCGAGAAAATTCGTTAAGGACGGACAACAACAAATCAAGGCGAAAGCCTCGGAAGTGTGCAAAAAGAAGAAAAAGTCCGAAGAATACGAAAGCGAAGACGAAGAATAAATCTTATTTTCGCGAAAAAGAGTTGCCGCGCTCGGCGGCTCTTTTTTATTTCCCGATAAATTCGCGTATAATCGAGTTGGCAGGCACGGAAGAAAAATCTCTGCCCGTAACCTTTGAAAAATATTCCAACAAAATGTCCGCCGCTACGCACTCGTCGCCTGATAAATCGCCGTAAACGCGTCTAAGTTCCGCATTAAGACCGCTTTTATAGAGCGCAGTCTCGTAAGGCGTGAAACTGTTTATGGCGTAATCCGCGTCGTCGCGGTACGGCAACAGATATTTAGAAGTCCCGTCCTCCACGCTGTTAAAATACTTCAGCGTAGTGACCACGCCCCTGCCGCGATAGAGTTTATCTCGAAACATTCTCCGCATCAACCGTATGTATTTAGGCGCCAACACTTTATCGCCATACGCTATCTCCGTCGTTACGTCGACGTAGATTTTTTTCGTGCCGTCTTTTATCTTTACCACGCCCGGGTTAAGCGCGTGTATTCCCTCAAAAATGACGATTTCTCCAGCGTTTCTTTTAAGTTTTACGTCTGACATAACACTTACTTCACGCTCGAAATCAAACGTCGGAAGTTGCACTTCTTCCCCACCGATCAATCGCTCTACGTCGCGCGAGAGCATATCGGCGTTTATTCTGCTCGGCGACTCGTAATCCACTTTTTGCCCGCCTACGGTTTTAAAATAATTATCGAGAGAAACGAGGTGAGTTTCAACGCCTATCCCGTCGAGATACTTTTCGAGCATTTGGGCAGTCGTAGTTTTACCCGAACCGGACGGACCTGACAAAAGTATTATCGGGGCTTTTCCGGCACCGATAGAAATCTCGTTCGCAACCGATTTTATTACTTCGATATATAAGCCGTCGTCCGCCATGTAGTCCGCGACGCTTAAATACCTTGAATTTATATAGTTTACGTCAATTCGTTCCATATAACAGTATATTGTTTAGTCTATATTCGCCGTTACAACCAAATTGGCGTCGTCTGAAATTCCGTAGACGATCACGTCGCCGATTTTCGCTTTGCGATCGAGTACGAAAGAATTAATTTTCTTCATTACGGCAAATATCTCGCTTTTTCTGACGGGTACATCTGTTTTGACGGGTATCATTTTATCGTCATACCTGCGCACGGTCGAGGTTACCACGCGTTTAGGTGATACAACCTCGTTTTCGGCGTAAAGTTTTCCTCTCGGGCAACCGTTACCCGTTACGGACACGGCAACGCCGTTTTCCACTTCTACCGTTATCCGACACCCGACGGGACACTCTATACATGTAAGTTCTCGTTTTTCCATTTACGCCTCCAAAACAACCGTTACGTCGCCGTCTATCTCTTTCAATTTTTCAGCCGTTATAATAAGCGTCTCCATTTCGCCCGGAACAGCCGCGCGTTTTTTCTTCACGGCGATTACTTTATCGCCGCAAAGCGCTTTTATCGTGCAATTTTTGAAAATATTCGAAACTCTGAAAAAGAGTTTAAAGCCCTCGTCGCTTTTAGTATCTATCTTTTGCGGAAGAACGTAACCGATATTCTGACCGTTAATGCAATTTACGCCGTTTCTGTGCCTCTTTTCGCCTAAAACGGCAAATTTTGCGGCGCTTTTGCCGGCAATTTCAGCCTCTTCGGATACGAAATCAACGAGGTCGTGAACCTGCAACACGTTGCCGCAGGCGAATATCCCTCCGACTTCGGTCTCTCGGTCTTGATAAACAACCGCGCCCTTCGTTCTCGGCGACAGCGAAATTCCCGCGGTCTCGGTAAGTTCGTTTTCCGGAATCAATCCCACCGAAAACAATATCGTATCGCAATCGAAATGCTTTTCGGTCCCGGGAATAGGCTTACGGTTTTTATCGACTTCCGAAATCTCGACGCCCGTAACCCTGTCTTTCCCTTCGATTCTCGTTATCGTATGGTTTAAATAGATGGGTATCGAAAAATCGTCAAGACACTGCACAATATTGCGTTTAAGTCCGCTCGAATACGGCATTATTTCGCAAACCGCGTGGACTTTTGCGCCCTCGAGCGTCATGCGTCGAGCCATTATAAGCCCTATATCGCCCGAGCCTAAAATTACCACTTCCTTGCCCGGCATATAGCCTTTAATATTGACGTACTTTTGCGCCGTTCCCGCACTGTAAATCCCCGCGGGACGACTTCCGGCGATATTGAGCGCGCCGCGGCTACGCTCCCTGCACCCCATCGCAAGTATCAAAGCCTTTGCCGAAAGAGTGAAAACGCCAGACGAAGAATTTATAGCCGTTACGGTTTTGTCTTTCGTAATCGACAATACCGTTGTATCTGTCAGGACCTTTATATCGCGTTTATGGAGTTCGTCAATAAAACGCGCCGCGTACTCAGGTCCGGACAAACTCTCTTTGAACCGAGTCAAACCGAAACCGTTGTGTATACATTGGTTTAATATTCCGCCGAGTTTTGTATCGCGCTCTAAAATCAGTACTTTTTTTGCGCCTTCGTCGTAAGCGGCGATAGCCGCGGCAAGGCCTGCGGGACCTCCGCCGATTATTATTACGTCGTAATCGCTCATTTCGCCCTCCCTGACAAAAGTTCAGAGTTTTTGCCTTTTTTCGTTACTTTTTCGAGCGGTATTCCGAGTTCTCTTGAAATTATCTCGGCGACGTAAGGTTGACAAAACCCGCCTTGGCATCTACCCATACCCGCTCTCGTTCTGCGTTTTACCGCGTCGATATCCTTTGCCGGCGGGTTTTCATGTATTGCCCGAATAATCTCCCCTTCCGTTATCTTTTCACAACGGCATATAATTCTGCCGTACGCGGGGTCTTTTGCGATTATCGCGTTCTTTTCCTCGTCAGTAAGATTTTTAAAGAAATAATCCGGTTTTCTTCTTGCGATGAAATTTTGCTTTTCATTAAGCGCCAACGTTTTACCTATCAACTCTTCGACGACGTATTTCGCTATTGCGGGCGCCGAAGTAAGCCCGGGCGATTCGATGCCTACGCAGTTTATAAAACCTTTTTTCGCTTTGCTTTCTTCGATTATGAAATCGTGTCTGTCAGAATATGCTCTAACGCCCGAAAAAGAGGTTATGGCGTTATAAAGCGGCGGATTTTCAGTCATCATTTTCGATTTTGCGATTACCGATTCAAGCCCCGCAGCCGTAGTATCCGTACTTCCGTCGTCAACCTCTTCGGCGGTAGGACCTAAGATAATATTTCCGTCTACCGTCTGCGAAACCAAAATGCCCTTGCCCTTTTCGGTCGGAGTAAAGAATAACGTATGATTGACGAAATTTCCGCTGTTTCTGTCGAGAAGGATATACTCTCCGCGGCGACCGCCGATTTTAAAAGAATTATCCCCGACGAGCGAGGCTATTTTCTCGCCCGAAAGTCCCGACGCGTTTATTATTATCTTGCCTGAAACCTTGTCCCCGTTTTCGGAAAACACTTCAAAATTACCGAATTTGCCTTGGATTTTTGTTACATTAAAATCAGTAAACAATTCCGCGCCGTTATCCATTGCGTTGCCTATTTCGGCGATAGTAAGTTCGTATGGACACACTATTCCGCCCGTCTTTGCGTGTAGCGCGCCGACTGCGGATTTCGATACGTTCGGCTCTAACTCTCTTAATCTATCGACGCCTATTATTTCAAGACCGTCAACGCCGTTCGCCTCGCCTCGTCTTTTCAGTTCCGAAAGAGTTCTCAAATCTTCGTCCGAAAAAGCGACGACTAAAGAGCCGTTATTTCTATACTTTACGCCGAGCGTTTCGGCGTAATCTTTCATCATTTTATTGCCGAGCAAGTTAAATTTCGCCTTGAGCGAATTTTCTTTCGCGTCAAAGCCGGCGTGTACGATTCCGCTGTTCGCCTTGCTCTGCCCCATGCAAACGTCGTGTTCTCTCTCTACAAGACATACAGACAAGTCGTATCTCGACAGTTCTCTAATTATTGCCCCGCCTATGACGCCTCCGCCGATGACAATCACGTCATACATTACAGTTTACCCCTTCACATTGAAAAATTTATCATTATATAATTTAATTATTACCATATCTTTCTGTAAATATCCATTACTTCCTGCTTAGTCGGAACTCTCGGATTGGTCGCCGTGCAAGAATCTTTTATAGCCGCTTCTGCCATTATTTCAATCTTCGACATATACTCGCCTTCGCTTATTATCCCGAGTTCTGAAATTTTATGAGGTATAGACATTTCCGTCATCATAAACTGAATATAACTGACCAGCGCCCTGATCGTAGTCACCTCGTTAAGATTGCTTACACCGAGTATTCTCGCCATATTGCAATACTTTCTGACGCATGGAGAGTATTTTTCGCTGCTGCGGCTGAACTTGCCTATTTCGCTGTTGTATTCGATAATATGCGGCAGCAAAATCGCGTTCGCTCTGCCGTGAGCGATATGGAACTGCGCGCCGAGTTGGTGCGCCATGCCGTGATTAAGCCCGAGCGACGCCGAATTAAACGCAAGCCCCGCCAAGCATGACGCAATATGGACTTTACGCCTGGCGTGGGCGTCGTTGCAATCATTATAAGACCGAAGTAAAAACTGTCCGCAAATCTCGACGGATTTTTCAGCCAAAGCGCCCGAAAATTCGTTATTGTTTACGCTGACGTATGCCTCGATCGCGTGGGTTAAGGTATCCATACCCGTATCCGCGGTAATATTCGAGGGTACGCTCTTTACTAAAACCTCGTCGAGTATCGCCTCGTTCGGTATCATATCCTCGGATGAAAGAGGAATTTTCTTCTTTCCGTCAGTAATCACGGCAAAAGAAGTTACCTCGCTCCCCGTTCCGGAAGTGGTCGGAATACAGACAAGTTTCGGATCGTAAGACGCATCTATTTGTTTGGCGAACTTTCTTAATGCCTTTGCCGTATCCATAGACGATCCACCGCCTATAGCCACGATATAATCCGCCCTGAAAGTCAACGCCTCGGAAACGCCGAGTATTATCTTTGATACCGGAGGATCAGGCACGACGTCCGAAAAAATGTTATACTTGATCCCCGCTTTTTTAAGCGGCTCGGTAACGTGAGATATAAGCCCCGACGAAATTACGAACGGGTCCGACACGACCAAGACTTTATCGCATTTCAGTTGCGATAATCTTATCAATGCGTTTTCGCCGAAATAAATTTTGGTTTTTACGTCAAATTCTTTCATATCTGCCTCAATAAATTATTATAACATCTTAAAAACGTGTTGTCAAATCAAATCTCATCTCAAAGCGACGCCGTGCGATGATAAATAGACGTAAACGCTTTTTAAAGATGCCATAACTGCGGCGTTGTCGCCGATCTCGTCATTTCCGAGAAGTTTAAAATTGAACGCGATTTTCGCGGTATTCGCCAAAAGCGCTTTGGATATTCCTAAATTCCTTTCGCTATCTATCGCCGCCGAAAGTTTAAACGCGATGGGAACTTCTTTTAATTTTTCATCCGCTTTTTCTACGAGTTTTTCCCTTATACTGCCCGTACTACCCGCAAAAAGAGTCAAGTCCGTACCGTCTAAAAGTTTGCCGTAATCCGCTATATTTTCAATAAACGTAAGTCTTAATGCGTCGAAATCTTCGGCGCGGACGCAGTTTTTAATAAGCAGGGCTTGAAGGTAAGCGTCGTAGTCCGAAAAAATTTCAGCCCTGTCGTATTTAAAACCGCTGCCTTTTGAAAAAATTTTATCGTACATCTCGCCTATAAGGCTTATCGTCTTTATATAAACGCCCTTCGCATTTTCAGAGAGCGCCGCGTTTTTCGATTTCGTCATCTCGCCACCGCCGTTTTTATTATTGCCGAAATTCTGCTCTATTACAGTTACAGTTTCCTCTTTGGTAATTATTGCATATGCCTTAGCGGCATAGGGGAAACACCCCTTTTACTCTTATTATTCCGAGAGAAACCGCCGTTTTTCCTTTCGTCGTTCGGCTTTCAACGGCAATATCTTCGGTAAATAAGTGCGAAATATTCCCGGCGTCGTCCTCGACCAAAAGTCCAGAACGCTTTCCCTCGTCTATTATTCCGACGTAAGTCGTAAACTCATCGCCGTCCATGCCGAGATCGACGATTTTAACGCCTTTGCGCGCCCTCGACAGCGGATTTATCGTGCCGATAAACACGCGTTTAAACGTTCCGAACGACGTCGCGACGACCGCTTCGTAATCTTTGTCTTTATCCACCTGAACGGCGGTTATAACCTTGTCGCCGTCGTTTAAATCCATTCCTTTAACGCCGCCGGCAACTCTGCCCTGCTCCGGGAACTCGTCCTCGCAAAGCAGGCACATACCGTCTTTCGAGGCAAAGAAAATTCTCGAATTAGGCAATTCCTGCTCGACTGCAATAACTTCGTCGCCGTCCTTTAGTTTTATCGCCTGGAATAAGTTCTTTGAAACGGAGTACTCGCTCCACGGCGAGAGTTTGACCATGCCTGTCGCAGTATAGAAATATAGTCTGCCGGACGGGACTTCCGCGTCGCTTACCGCAAAGAATTTAACGGGTAACTCGCCTTTTTCCACGGTCTTTACGAACTGAGCGAATTTAACTCCGCCGCTCATAGCGCCGCTTGCCTCCGGCAATAAATCGACGTCGATTTTATGGCAATTGCCCTTATTGGTAAACGCGTATACGGTCTGCCCTGTCGTTGCCTCCGCGTAAAACTTAAACAGTTCCGCCTTGTTCGGCGTTTCGTTGCCGACGTAGCGCTTATAAGTCGAAAGTTTTACCTTTCTTATTACGTCGTTACAATTCATGCCGACGACGTAATTTTCTATTTTCGTTTCCTCGCTCTTTTTTGCGAGAGATATCTCGTCAGCCGAAAATACGATTTCGCTCCTGCGATCGTCGCGATACTTCTTTCTTATAGCCGAAATTTCGCTTTTTACAACGTTCTTCTGAAGTTTTTTATTGTCGACTATCGCTTGGAGTTCGGCTATCGTCTTTTTGAGAGCGGCAAGTTCGTCTTTCAAGTTGTTTACTTCGAGTTTTGTTATCCTCGCAAGCCTTAAATCGAGAATCGCCTGAGCCTGCTTGTCCGAAAGTTCAAAAGCACCGCGCAAATTCTGTTTTGCGGTCGGCGTATCGGGAGACGTCTTGATAATTCGGATAACTTCGTCGATATTCGTTACGGCGATAATAAGCCCGTCTAAAATATGGGCGCGCTCTTTCGCTTTGGATAAGTCGAATTTGGTGCGGCGAACCACTACTTTGATCTGATAATCGACGTAATAGCCGATTATTTCCAACAACCCCATAAGTTTCGGTTTGCCGTTCGCTATGGCGACCATATTTATGCCGTAAGAA
>CAMOXE010000002.1 GCA_946628865.1 uncultured Clostridia bacterium
ATTTTTATTTATTTCATAATGACAACAAAATGCAAGCAATGCCCTGCCTTCCCAATCGCCAGGCCAGCCATAACTATCATTATCTTGAAAAATCTTTTCAATGGTATATTCTTCTTTACATAAACGGTTAAAATTCAATTTTATGTTATCAATCATATAAATAACCTGTATTTTGCATAGAAAGCATCTATTTTTATAGACACCCCCGCACTGTTAAAGATCTTAAATTCCAATGGTTTTTAATATATTCATTTAACCTTATTATTTTAATTTTTTTGAAGTCGCAAGAGCAATAAATCTTTCACCCTTATCATTGCCCGCCGTATAATAGTGATATACTATTCCATCATTTTTAACGACATAAGGTTTGTGAGCATAAACGTTTTCCCACTGAAATTCAGGTTTTATAAGCGGTTCTCCCTTCCAAACCGTCCAATCAATAAGATTATCCGAACAAGCAAAGGTGTTATAATTGACCTTATATATCCAATCAATTCTTTGCCGAAATATTCCTTAAAACGCGCATAATACTTTTCGTGCGTTTCCTTAATAAAAGCGTCGGTAACGGCGGGATTCAGAATATCCGTATTGGCAGGGCTTACGCGCAAGTAAATATTATGGTATTCGTTAACGCCGTCAACGTAATTTTCAACGCGACAAAATCCTTTTTTATCATCCGCAATGAACACTGCAAACGCTGTTTTATCGAACTCTTCCACCGAGTATTCCAAAAATCTTGCGCGGAAATCTTCGTTTTCAAAAACTCTGCCGTGATGCCAATTATAATTTTGCATTATTTCGGCATCGCTACCGTGCGCCCCGTAAGAATTAAGTCCGATTGCGTTTTTGCGTTTAGTCTGCCAGAAGTCGTATTCTTTTAATATTGTTCCGATATAATCTTCAATAACGGATTTATCTCCCGTCCGCTCGTAATAATCATGAACCATGCGAGTGAAGAACGGAGGTTGCGATCTGTCTAAAATGTAATGCGCGTTAGGCATAAATCCGAGGGCGTTAATAAATTTTGAGATATTATCAATGTTATTTCTTGCTTGTTCCGTATATCCGTCGAGAATAAGCCCGATATTTATAAAGTAGGTATCCCAATAAAACATTTCGGTGTAATAATCGGTCGCGCACGGCGAAACATACGGGTGATCGATTTTTACGTCGCCCGCAAGTTCGCTTGCGGGGTGAAAAGTTTTTATCCAATTTCCTTTTATATACAATGAAATTTTATCTATAACTATATTAAACCCAAAGTTCTTTTTCTTTTATTTTGCCGTTTTTAAGTTCAAAGGTTTTCACTTCGAACTTGCCGAATTTTGCTTTTGTTTTTACACCGAAAACGGTAAATTCCGTGCTTTCTTCTTGCTCGTTGTTGTTTATAAGCCTTAACGTATATCCGTCGCCATCGCGATAAAGCGATACGAGCGAAACCGCTTTGTTGTTTATTTCCACACCGCCCGAAAAATTGTATCCGTCGCCGTACGGAAAGAAATTAAGAGAATAGTCGCCGTCCAAAAACTCTTGCGCGTTGTTTTCGAGTTCGGTAAGTTTGTTATATCCGAAGCGGAAAGAAAATTCGTGTCTGCCCTGCTCGATATAAGGCGTAAACCTGTCGCGGAACAAAATCGGGCGTTTATCTATCGGGTGAGCGCAATACGCAACGCCGCGAAGAAGAGTTGCGTACATAATGTTTTGCTCGCACGCGAACGAATACACGCCTTTGCTATAAAGCGTTATCACGTTCTCTCCTTCTTTTATACCCGTAAATCTTTGCGCGACGTATTCTTCACCGTCCTTCGTAAACGTTTCTTCACCGAACATAATCTGTCCAAAGAAATCGCCGTCAAGCGCAGTCGGAACTTTGATTTTCAACGCTTTTTCCTGCTCGTTCCACAAAACGCAATAGTTTACGTCTATATACGGTGCGTCTTTATAAATTCTGTAAGCCACCTTAACGAAAGACAAGCTGAGTTCGAAGAAACTTTCTATTTCGGTGAGAACATCGCCATCTTCCACGATATGAACGTTTTTCCTGCCCGCAAAAATACCGTTTTTACAGTCTGACAGTTTGAATTCCTTCGGGTTCGTTCCTATTCTGACCATATCCCAACCCCAAGGATCGGCGTTATCGTCAAACATAACGGGAGCGAACGCTCCGCCCGAAAGCAACTCTTTTCCGTCAATCTTATAACTCTCCAAAAGTCCCGTTAATCGACATATACGCAGACTTTTGCATTTATCTTCATAAACAAAATCACCGTTTTCAACTCTTAACGAACGCTTCGGTTTTATATCGAATTTTACGTCGATACGTTCAACCGAGAACGGACGAGCCGTAAATTTATAGGCAATTCTCTTTCTTCTGTCAAAGTTTATACTGCCTTCTTCGGCAACCGTTTGCGACGGTATTTGCTTGTCGCCGAGATACGCCGTGGCAACGTATTCTTCGGTGTCCGACGTCAAAGGTTTAGGTAATAATATCTCGGTTTCGGCGATAATTTCCCTTTCATACGGCTGACCGTTCCATATGAATATCGGGAACGTTTCGAGTTCGGCTTTTTTGTATTTAGTAACAATCGCCATAAATGCCGAATCGAATCCGCGTTGTAAAAGTTCGAGCGCGTATTCGCATTTGCGAAGCGAACTTATCTCTGCGCTTCTTACGATAGTTCCCGCCAAGCAATCGTGGAATTCAAGGCAAGAAAGGGCTTTTATCGCTTCCGTAAACGCTTGCTCGTCCTTTTTATATAAACCTTTTTCTTCGGCGAAAGCGCAAAGTTTTTCGGTGGTAAACAACTTGCTTTCAAGCAAAGAATTCATTTGTTTTACGCGGCTCATCGAAGAATACGCGCCGCGAAAAATCGGTAACGATTTGTCTATCGTAAGCGCAGGGCTGACCGCCGCGATATATTTTTCGGGCGTGGAATGAATTACTTTGAAATCGGTGGTTTCTTCGCGGAATTTCTTAATATCTTCAAGGTCTTTTCTTGAATTCATACCGCCGTGATTACCGACGCCCCACAATGCCAAAGCGTATTCATACCCAGCGTAATGGCTCATTTTTCGCTTTATTTCTTCAAGCGCAGTGCCGAAACCGCTCGTGTAAATATTTTCGTCGGTTGCTCTGGCGACTTTTACTTCGCTTCCGTCCACACCTTTCCATATAAATTCGTTTTCGGGAAGATGATAATATTCTTCCATCGGACGACAGATAATATATCCGTTAAACCCGCATTTTTTAAGAATCTGAACAAGTCCCACGCTATGTCCGAACCCATCGAAATTATACGCAGTGGTAGGCCTTGCGCCGAACTTTTCGACAAAATATTTCCTACCGAGTTCAATCTGCCGAACCATTGCTTCTCCGCAAGGCATATTTATGTCGGGTTGCAAATACCAACCGCCTGCAATAACCCACTTGCCTTGTTTTACGAGTTTTTGGATACGGGCGAACAATTCGGGATCGACATTTTCGATATACTCGTATAAAATGCTTTCGTTATGGCAGAAAACGTAATCGTATTCGTCGCAAAAATCAGCGGCTTGTTTGAATGTGGAAACGGTTACGCCTAGACCTTCTTCCCAATCCCATTGCCAGACAGGATCGATATGCGCGTTACAAATCAAATGTAATTCTTTAAGTTTTTTCATAGTTAAAAATTTGGGCGGAGCCGAAAACAGCCCCGCCCCTGTAAGTCTTTTTATTTAACGGTTATACTTTCGATAGTAATTGCGGAAGCATTTTTGAAGTTCATACGAAGACCGTAAATATCCTGAACGGCTTTAATCGTTACGGTATGAGTCCCATCGCCTTTAATGTCTGTATCGCCTGCGACGTTACCGTCTTTTTCAAGAAGGCTTGCAATTGTCTCTCCGTTGGCGTTCGTGCCGTAAACCCAAGCGTCTCCATCGGTATTACCGAGCGTAATCGTAATGGTCTGACCTTTCATTATAAACATATTCAAACGAATTTGCTGTGAGCCGGCTTCCTGCACGGGAACCACAAGATTACCGTCGGATATGGTTAATTCTCCGCCGAATGTCGTAAACCATTTTAAGTCAATCGTGGAGTTAAACTCAAGCGAACCGCCGAATTCATCGATTTTGATATTTTCAATCACTACTTCGGCTGCGTTTTTCAAATTGAATCTTATACCGCGAGTTTGCTTTTTAACGATAAGCGTAATGGTATGAGTTCCGTTTCCTTTAATATCCGCATCGCCGACGTTTACGCCGTCCTTAAGGAAATAGAATGCGTCTAAATCCATATTATTGTTAACGCCGTAAGCAAACGAATCTTCGGCAATGTTGCCGAGCGTTATGGTAATTGCGGTACCGGGTAACAGGTTCCTTACAAAGTTTACGCCTTGCGTTTCACCGGTCGGAATAACAAGTTTACCATTTTCGATTTTCAACGCCGCGCCGCTTGAAATGAACCATTTCAAATCGTCTTCGGTAGCAAAATTATACTCGTTACGAGCAGAATAAACTTGCATCTTTTCGATAACGTGCGTTCCGTGGAAGTCCATATAAAGACCGTTAGGTAAATCGTTCTGAACAACAAGCGTTACGGTATGCAAATCCATAGCACCTATAGACATTGCCTCCTCGACCTTCGCCCTGCCGTTTTCGATTTTTGCAAAAGCGTTGATTTCCGCACCGTTAGTCGCAGTGTTTCCGTAAATATAGAAATATCCATCGCCTTCGGTAGCCTGAAGAGTTATTTCGATAAGGTCACCCGCTTTGAACGCTCTGCTTACTCTTACAACGTTACCGGTCTGCTTAACGAATTTCAGTTTGCCGTTTTCGATAGAAGCATCGCAATTGTCGGCTTTGAATATATCTTTATCCTCGGCATCCGCAAAAGTCCATACAGAACCCGATTTATATTCAGCCGTAACAGCCTCGGATGCTGCATATTCACCATCGACTGCATTAACGACAACGCTTACAACATAATCTTTTTCGGCTGCATATGCAAGCGTAGAAAGGTCGATAGAGGGTGCATCGGCTTGAGCAACCAATTCGGCATCGAGTTTAATATTTTCTTCGTTTCCTTTTCTGTAAACGGTTACGCTATAACCCGCAGTTGCGCCTTCAACGGCGTCCCAAGTTGCAACCATACCGTTTACGGTAAGGTTTTCAACTTCGCCTATAGCGGGAAGAGATTGAGTAAATTTAATTTCGGCAACGTCGCCCTGTCTAAAATCGTCGGTTGCAACGCCGTAAACTTTAAGCGTGTATTCCTGCCCTTTAATCGCATCCGTTCTGTCGATTTCAAGCGTGGCGGTACCTGCCGCAATATCATATTCCTTAACAAGATCTGTGCCTTTGTAAAGTTGCACTTTATAACCTGCGGTTGCTCTTGTATCGGCAGTCCAAGTAACGGAAGTGCCAGCCGCTGTAGCGGTTGCTTCAAGCGTCGGCTTTAAGATTTTGCCTTTTACAACCCAGTCGATAGTTGCAACAGCCGATTCAAGGTTGTTGTCGGTAGCAATCGCTTTTACTTCAATAACGTAAGTTAATGTTTCGGTTTGCGCGTTAACGAGTTCATTCGCCGTTTCGGTCAAGAATTCCGCCACAGGAACGGTAGTTGCGGGAAGAACTTCGATATTCGTTTCTTTATTGTAAATTCTTACCGAATAACCGTTAGTTGCGCCTTCTACAGCAGTCCAAGTCACGTTGTCGCCGTCTTTTGCAAGATCAGCGGGCGTAGCGAGCGCGGTTTTAGCAATCGAGAACTTATAGGTCGCTTCGTCGGACGCTTCTTTTCCGCTTACGGCATTAACTTTAACCGTTACGGTATATTCGCCTGCGGCAAGTTTCTTGTCTTTAAGTTCGATTTTCGTTTCTTTAAGCGACTTATTTTCATAAACCGCAGTTTTATCTGCCGCAGTCACTTTCGCATTATAACTTTCTGCTCCGTCAACCGCATTGAACGAAACCGTTACCGTTGTTTCGTCAAACTTGAAACCAGAAGGTTTCGAGAACTTTTCCGTTTCGTCGTCAAGACACGCCGCAAAACTTACAGCACAGCAGCATACCAAAATGAACGACAAAATCAATTTGCCTAATTTTTTCATCTTTTCACTCCTTATGAAAATTTTTATTTGAGCGGTATAATAAACACACCTTCACCCGCCGCAATCGAAATTGTTGAAGCGTCAAAAATGTTTACTATACTCCTAACTCCGTTTTTTATGACCATACATCCTCTGTATTCGTTTCCGAACGAAAGGTTTACAGTCGTTGTTTTACCCAATGTCGGATTATCCGCACCAGTAAGCATATAGCCGTAATTTCCGTTAATATCTTTGAATGTGCCTATTAAAAGAGCATTATCGGAAGTCGCAGTTTCAATCGCACCTTTTCCCGTTAAAGCAGAAAATTACTCCTATTTTGTTTTAAGCGGAATGAGGAATTTACCTTCCCCCGCATCGAGTTTTATGTTAGCAACGCCGTTTTTAAGCGCGATAACAGACTCTTCACCGTCGTCTATGACAAGAACGCCTTTATACTGCGACGAGAACGTTACGTTAACGTTAGCTTCTTTCTTTTCGGACGGATTACTTGCGTTGGTGAGCATAAAGCCCTTATTTCCGTCTTCGTCTTCAAACGAACCTAAAAGAACGTCTTCATCACTCGTTACATCCGAAACACCGTTGACATCTTCAAGCGGCAACTCATATTGCAACAAGGTGAACATCCAATTTTCCTCGTTTTTGCTGCCCAGAACGGAAGTCGTTCCCAGCCAGTCGAAACTCATATAAATGTGATCCCACGCAAGAATTTCAAGGTCTGCCGTTTTTACTCTATCGAATACAGGGAGTTTTTCGCCCTGCATATTAACCATGGGGTCATAACCCGATTCATGGCTGGAATACACATAATGCAATAACGCTTTCGAACCATAGGTCATAGCTACAGCCATCTGCCAACGAAGTTCTTCCGTCGTGGGCGAAGCATAAGTCTGATGTCCTGCGGTTTGAACCGAATACCATAAAGGAATATTCGCTTGTTTTGCGTAATGACTATATACGTCAATATCCGAAAAATAAGTATCTCTTAAACGGTTGACTTCCGAATTATCGGGATCTTTTTGTATTGCGTAATAATCGTAAGACAGTACATCCGGGCGAACTTTATTTATAAAACCCGAAACGTAACTGTCAAGAGACCCGCCGAGCGCGCCCGAATTGGCATAACTCGGGAACAAATTGACGTAAAACAGTTTATCACCCATCGTCTGTTTCCAAAGCGTATGCTTTTGCGACAGACTGTCGAACTCACTCGCAGTAGGTTCATCCGAAACGCAAAGACCTTTTATCGCGGAATGCGAATAATAGGAAGGCGTTCCACCGTTCCAACTTCTCTCGTCGGGAATAACCGAAACGTTATGCGCCGCGCAATTATCTAAAAATTCCGTCGTCACGTCATAATGTCCTACAAGAAGATTGATTCCCGCGTCGGCAAGGTCGGCTATGTGTTGGTCTTTAAGATAAATGAACGAACCGTTCCATACGCCGATAGTAATTTCCTTATCGTCTTCATAGGTAGGTACGACGTAAGACTTTTCGGAATCGTCGCCACCACCCGTGCAACCGCCGAAAGCGGTTAAAGCCAGAACACCTGCAAGCGCAAGCGTAAATATTTTCTTTTTCATATGTTACTCCGTTATGCCGCGTCGTGAATTACAACGTTATCGATATAAAATACGGTATTTGTCCAGACGTTCGCATTCTCGAGATTAGCAGAATCTCCTACTCTTCCGAAGCACATATTTATAGCAACGCCGTAGCAGTCTTCTTTGATGTTCATAGTATAAGAGAATGTCCCGTTATTCCAAGCTTTCGGACTTTCATCGCTGTAATAACCTTGTCCCCAATACCAACCGCCGTTACCCGCCTCTCCGAGATTACCGGAGGTTTTCGGATCTCCGGCAGCGGTTGCTCCGTAAAGGAAGAAAGCGAATCTTGCGGAAGTATCTACAGTGCAAACGACTTTTACGTCGAACGTAACGGTCTGACCTGCTTTAAGGTTATACCAAAGAACAAGCCAGGCGTTATCTTTATCCGTTCCGTTATGCGTAACTTTAAGCATATTGTTGCCTTCTTCATTTGCGATTTCGTAATTGAAGTTGGTTTCGTTTCTCTTGCTCCAGTCTTCAAGCATTTCGGGATCGTCAAAAGTATAGTTTGTGATTTTCTCTTTCCATTTAGCATAAAGCGTATGATTTGCGGCAGTGGCAACCTTGGTGCTCATAGTAATTTTTTCGCCCGTGCCTTCCGCATCGAGATACCAGCCCACGAATTTGAAACCTTCTTTTTCGGGGTTATTAGGTATAGCCATTGCTCCGTACATACTGCCATAAGTAACTTTTGCCGTAGCAACGGTGGTTTCTTCACCTATTTTTCCTCCCTGCAAATCAAAAGCAATATCATACTGATTTCCTTTCCATCTTGCATAAAGAGTGTGGTCGCCTTTGGTTTCTGCAACTACGGTTTCAGCAGTAACTTCTTTGCCCGAACCGTCTTTTTTCGCGCTCCAACCACCAAAAGTGTAGCCGGTGCGTTCATCGGTAATTATGGGAAGTTCGCCGTATGCTTCGCCGGGTTTTACTTTTTTAGTTTGCGTAAAAGTAATTTCGGTGCAATTCGCGTCAAACGTGACGGTGACTTTATTCTCATCTTCTTTTTGCGTTCCGCAACCCGCAAACACGGATAACGCAAGAACGACAAGCAACAGACAAGAAACAAATAGTTTAGACATTTTTTTCATACTCATTTTCTCCTGAATAGATTTTATTTAATAGATCCCGATTTTTTTTAGTTTTTCACGCCAGCGAGCGACATGATGTGGCTCCAAGACGATTTGTAGTAGTTATACTCTCTATCCAAGAATCCTTTCGCCGTAAACGACGGGGTTTCGGTTCCGAACGCCGAAGGCATAGAATCTCTGGTAGGAGTTATCTGACCTAGATATTCCATAGGATAGTTCATAGCGTTACCGAGCGATATCTGTTTCGATACGATTTCAAGCTTCGATTTACTGAATATTCTCGCATCGGCATAATAATCGAACTGCGAAATATCAACGGTAAGCGGAGCCATACAACCGTAAGTCGCGCTCATTACTATTTCTTGTCCGTCTTTCGAATACATATATTTAAGGAAGTCTTTCGCCAAATCTTTGCTCGTAGAATATTCGGGAACGGAAGCTACGAAATCGGGCAAACAGAATTTAATCATTCTCGAATCGCTTAAAAATTTAAGCGTGCTTTCCGATATACCGAGCGTAGCGGCATCCGCCGCGCTTGCCGTTTTGTTTCCGTCGATATAATTTTCATCGATAAAATTGATAATACTGCGAAGTTTTGTTTCGTTCGCCGCCTTATCTCCGGTGAAATCTGCCGAAATCTTCGGGTTTTCTACTATCGAACTGATTATAGGCGTTCTTATGAAGGCAACGTCGGCATCTCCGGGGTTGAACTGCTTTGAAGCTTCTCTTTCGAGCCAGTCGCCGTTTGCGCTGAAAAACGCCTCTCCTCTTAAAAAGTTAAGTTGTTCCTGATCGTAACTGTCGGATATATTATCTGTCGATACATAACCGTTAGACTGTAAAATCATACTCCTTATCGTGTCGTATGCTTTAAGTCTGCCTGTGGTATTGTAGATATCGGCAGTATACGTTCCGCTTTCGTTTTTACCCTCGTAGAAAGCCTCCGAAACTGCTTTTCCTTCGTATTGCATCCATAAATCGCCGAAAAGGAAATGTAAGTATGAATCGATTCCCGAATAAGAGAACGCATACGCTTTACCCGAAGCCGATTTTACGTCAGCGGTTTTGATTCTGTCGAATAATTCAAACATTTCGTCGGTCGTTACAGGCAAAGCAAGTTCGGCTTTATTTGCCGCTTTAAGACTGTTATTGGTTTTATCCCAAAGCGTTTTGTTATATAACAAGCCGACAGCACCGCTCGTCCATGGAAGCGCGTATTGCTTGCCGTCTGTATAAGTCATTATCTGATAGTAATACGGATTCATCAGATCTTTGATTTTTCCCGTTTCGTTATACCCTTCAAGATCGGCTTCATACACATCGGACAAATCTGCCCACTTATAGCTGCTCGCCACCGATTGCGTAGCAAAAACATTGTTCAGAATGGTAAAGTACAAATCTATCTTGTTTTTGCTTGCGCCAAGATTCAACGAGCTTTCGACAAAGGAACTGTCGGGAGTCGTCTTTACTACTTTTACGGTAACATCCTTGTGCGTTTCGTTGTAGCTTTCCGCAAGATCCTTTACAAAATCACTACCGTAACCTTTCGCCACCACTGCGACATTCACTACTTTCGGGTCGGAACTTATGTCGTCTTTCTTACCACAGGCGGTAGTTGACAACGATAATACTCCCGCGAGAGCGACCGAAAAAATCGCGCCTAAAACCTTTTTTACTTTCATTTTCTTATCCTCACTTTTTATTTTTAATACTGTTACAACACTGTTAAAGCGATTTGCTTGGCGCAAAGCGACAAGCAAAAGAGGATATCCTCTTTCTGTTTTTTACTGTCAGCCTTTTATTCCGCCCACGCTGACGTTTTCCATAAGTTTATTGCCAAAGATTATAACAATAAGAACAACCGGCAAAGCCGACATCATAACGCCCGCAAAATAAGTCATATGCGGCGAAGTGGCATCGGAGAAACGCATAAGTTCGCTGAATTGATACAATCCCGAAGCAAGAGTGGGCATATTATCGAGAAACAGTATAGCCGTTTCATAATTGTTCCATTGCGTTATAAACGAAAGCAAAAACAAAGCGAAAAACGGTCCTATTGCAAGAGGCAACATTATTTTAGCAAATATGCAGAACCTGCCTGCCCCGTCTATCTGCGCGGCTTCCATATAGGTTTTATCGACGCCTTTGAAAAATGCATACGTTATAAGGAAATTTCCGCCGAAACCGCCTAAAAACGTTACGAGTATAAGAGGCGAATCGTTTAACCCCAACGTGTAAATAACTTTATACTGCGAAGGCAAACTACCGACTATCGGCAACGCAATCGTAAATAAAACGAACGAAAACGCTATTTCTTTACCGATAAAGTTATATTTTGCAAATATATATCCGGTTATCGTGTGCATCAGAACGCTTAAAACCGACGCTCCCGCGGCAAACCACAGGCTGTTTACAAACATTCCGAAAAACGATGTATCGTTATATTCGATGTACTTGTACGCTTCCGCATAGTTCTCGAAACTGATTTTTTGCGGCAAGCTTAACATGTTTTCATAAAACGCTTTATCTGTTTTCATCGAATTGTAAAACGTCCAGAAAAGCGCGTAAATTATAAAAATCGAATAAATCCAGAATATACAATAATCTTCTTACCACTTAAACTTTGTAAGGTGTTTTTAGTTTTTTCCGGCAATTCAAAATCTCTCAAAGATTCAACTCTAATATATGGTTTATTTGGGAATACATATGGCTTGCGCTTCAGTTTCCACCAGGCTTGAGTTATGTGTGCTCTATTTTCCTCGGGTACAACTACAGCAAGAGCAGAATTCCCTAGTCTAGA
>CAMOXE010000003.1 GCA_946628865.1 uncultured Clostridia bacterium
AAGTCAATAATTAATTTTATCTTTACTTTAAAAAATGCCTTAAAATAATTGACAAAAATCATAATTGGCATTATAATATTCTCGAAATCCTACCAAATAGGTAGGAATTAACGGTAACAATATGAAAATTTCCTCTAAAACGCATTACGGCGTTCAGATTTGCAGTTCGCTCGCAATAAATGGCGAAAGTTTATCGGCGAGAGAACTCGAAAGACGAACCAACGTTTCGCGTAAATATCTTGAAAAAGTTTTAAAAATTCTTCTGAATATCGGTGTTGTAAAGGCGACGAGAGGGGCAAACGGCGGTTATACGCTCGCACGGCCCGCAGAAGAGATTAAAATGGGAGAAATCGTTCGGGCTCTCGAAGAGGACAATCTCGAATTTATAGGTTGCGTATCTAAAAACGATTGCTGCTGTCCGTCGAATAAACTTTGGAAAAAACTGTTCGACGGAATGAACGACATTCTCGACAATATCACACTTCAAGACGTTGCGCAAGGAAATATAAACTAACGGGAGTTGTTATGAAACAAATATATCTTGATCACGCCGCGACCACCTGTCTCGACGAAAGAGTTTTACAGAAGATGACGCCGTATTTTACGACTATTTACGGCAATGCCAACAGCCAACACAGTTTTGGAAGAGACGCTCAGAAAGCAGTCGACGAAGCGAGAGACACTATCGCTGCGCTTATAGGAGCAAAACCCAACGAGGTCTATTTTACTTCGGGCGGAACAGAAAGCGATAACTGGGCGTTAAGAGGCGTATGTCATGCGCTTAAAAATAAGGGCAAACACGTTATTATTTCAAAAATCGAACACGCCGCAATGATTTCAACGGCAAAAGAACTCGAAAAAGAAGGTTTTGAATTTACCTATCTCGGCGTTGACAGCGAGGGCTTCGTCGATCTTAAAGAACTTGAAAAATCCATTCGCCCGGACACGATTTTAATTGGTTGTATGCTTGCAAATAACGAAATCGGAACAATCGAGCCGATAAAGGAAATTGCCGAAATCGCGCACGCTCATTCCGCTTTATGCTTTACCGACGCAGTTCAGGCGATGGGAGCAATTCCCGTAAACGTCAACGACCTCGGCGTAGATTTAATGAGTTTTTCGGCGCATAAATTCAACGGACCGAAAGGAATGGGCGCCCTCTATATAAGAACGGGCGTTTCGATAAACAGAATAATCTCAGGCGGTCATCAGGAAAGGACGAGAAGAGGCGGAACGACCAACGTTCCGGGCGTAGTCGGATTTGCGGAAGCGCTTAAACTTACCAAGTTAACCATGAAGGAAGATTCCGAATACGTTGCGTCTTTAAGAGACAGATTTATAAAACGCGTAACCGAGGAAATACCTTACGTCAAACTCAACGGGCCTAAAGACGGAAACAAACGACTTCCGAACAATGCCGATTTTTCATTTGAGTTTATTGAGGGAGAATCGATTTTATTCAGTCTCGATCTTGCCGGTATCGCCGTTTCTTCCGGCTCCGCTTGTTCGTCAGGCTCGCTCGAACCCTCTCACGTTTTACTTGCGATAGGCGTTCCCGAAGAAATCGCTCACGGCTCGATAAGATTTACTTTCGGAAAGGAAAATACGGTCGAAGAAGTAGATTATACCGTAGAAAAATTAAAAGAAATCGTCAACAGACTCCGCGCGATGTCGCCGCTGTTTGACCTTAAAGGAGAAGTAAAAAATGTATAACGAAAAAGTATTAGAGGCTTTCAGAAACCCCAAAAACGTAGGCGAAGTTGAAAATTACGACGGTTTAGGTAAAGTCGGCAACGCTTCGTGCGGAGATATAATGCAAATAACTTTAAAAATAGATAACGACGTCATTACCGACGCCAAGTTTAAAACTTTCGGTTGCGCCGCCGCTATCGCTACGAGTTCTACCGCAACCCAAATGGTTATCGGTATGACTGTTGACGAAGCTCTTCAACTTACAAACAAAAAAGTCGTCGAAGAACTCGAAGGGCTTCCACCGCAAAAAATACACTGCTCCGTCCTTGCGGAAGAAGCAATCAAGGCGGCAATCGAAGATTACCGCAATAAAAAACAAGGAATTGTAAAGCCCGAAGAAGAACCCAAAATGGTATAATTCTTTATATATTGCAAAGCGGACCGATGAAAATCATCGATCCGCTTTTATTATTTAAGTTTAATGCTTACGCTTTTTGTTTTTATTTCCGTCGGGTATTGCGTCGACGCCGTCTATCCCGTCCCCTTCCGAAATTATAATCAAAACGATTAAAAGAACAACGAAAACTATAAAGAAAGAAAAAATAACGAGATGACGAATATACTCCCCTTCGCTTTCATCTCTTAATACGCAAGTTATCATAAATCCTATAAAGACCAACGATAACGCTATTGACAATGAAAAAACACTTTGCGAAAAGAATATGCACCCCAAAACAAGCCCGACGATTATAACGGCGCAATATACAGAAAGCGAAATTATCGAGTGTTTCCGAAACAATTTAACGTCCGACAATAAGACGTATAAGAAAAACGCTCCGATAAGGGGAACTATGCCCACAAAACTCTCCGCCACAGTCGGCGCCCAACCGAAATAAACATATAAACTGCTTATACCTATTCCGCATCCAATGGCGTTTATCAAAATAATGGCAAACGCCTGTTTTTTACCGATTTCACGCTTTGATTTTTTTAATCTAAAAACCAAAAACGAAAATATAGCGTTCAAGACGACTAATGAAAGCCCTACGCTTACTCCTATCCATTTATTAAAAGGGAAAAGCAGGGTTATATTCATAAAAAAGACGCATATCAGACTAAACCCGGCAAAAACGCATGCGGAAATTAAAGGTTTTTTTGACAAATTCTACCTCTTGTTTTTTTCACATAATATAACACAATAAATGATTTTTGTCAAATTGCTTATATTTAACTTTTTTTAAATAAAGATACCATTGAAGCAAGTTATCAAGAAGTTTTATCTGTTTCATCTAAATAATCAATGAT
>CAMOXE010000004.1 GCA_946628865.1 uncultured Clostridia bacterium
ATCATACTCAATGTTTAGTTGTGTTATCGCCCGGAAACATTCTTCAAGACTTTCAACTTGAAAAACATCCACATTTTAAAAAAAATATTTCCGGGGGAAAAACTTTGTTAAGCCGCCGTAAAAACCTTTTTTTATTTAAGGCGCTAAAAAAGTTGATATTTGGGAAAAAATGATATATAATTAATTAGAATTACATTTTAAAGGTAATAGACATGGAAAACCAAACGGAAGAAAGCACGTTGACTTTAAAAGAGATATTGTATATAGTCAAACGACATATTTTTTCAGAGGCGGCGATAGTTTTTATCGGCGTCTTGATAGGCGTTATTATTTCGCTTACGAACAAGGATATTTTTGTCGCCTCAACCAAGGTGTCTGTCAAAGCGAATCTCAATCAGAACATTTCGTATAACGACACTTCGCTTTCGCAGATAATTATGCCGACTATAAAAGACCTCATTTCGAGTAACGGCGTAATAATCGACAAAGCAAAAGAGAACAGCGGCATCGAATCGATTTCCGCGCAGGCGATTTCGGTCAGCAATAACGAAGATTCGCTTATTATGACGATAACGTATTCCGACGAAACGCCCGACAGCGCAAAAAACAAGTTAAACGCTGTCATAAAGGCGGCGCAGGAAGCCGTCAGCGAGCCGAGCGACGAATTCGCCGAAAAATCGCAAGAGGCAAAAGACAAGTTGTCGGCGATGATGAAAGAGTTTAAGGAAAAAGCCAGGGATTTTGATGAAAACTCGGACGAATACGAAGAACTTAAAAGTTGGTATAGTATCGCCCAAGAGGCATTGAAGTATATGCAAACGGGAAGTTCGATGAGCAAATACTTCTTCGCTATAATCGAACTCGAGCCTACGCAGTCCGAACCCTACGTTTCCAAGCGCGACAACGATATAAGGACCATTTTGCTTTCGACGTTGATTGCAATAGTCGTTGCCGTCGCGACTGCGATAATCATATACTTGATTTCGGATAAAGTCGTTTCCGAGGACGCGCTTGAGAGAATAACCGGCAAAAAGAATCTCATATGCGTAGCGGGTAAACACGGCAAAAACAACAAATATTCGGAAATGAAACCGCTCGACCTCACACAACTTTCCGACTCGCTCATTTTCATGAAGAGCGTGAAGAAATCCGTCGTTTATCAAATGCAGTCCACGACTTCCGGCGAGGGTAAATCCACGATAGTGGCAAACCTCGGCATATCGCTCGCGGCGGCGGGAAGAAAGACGCTTATAATCGATTGCGACTTCAAAAAACGCAAGATACGCAAGTTTTTTAAACTTGACACATGTAACGATCTTACCGCGTATTATAAAGACGAAAAGAGTTTTGACGAGATTATAAACAAAAGCGGTTATGAAAACCTCGACATTATTACCGCGGACAGTCATATTGAAAACCATACGGTGATATTCACGTCCGAGAAATTCGAGGAGATGCTTAACGAGGCTAAAGGTCGGTACGAGTTTATTTTGTTAGACTGCGGTCCGGTAGGTCTTATATCCGATTATATCAACATCTCGAATCACGTTGACGGCACAATTCTCGTCGTATCGTGCAATTACGTTAAATCGCTCGCGCTTAAAAGCACGGTCAAGTCTCTTGAAAGTTGCAACGCGAACGTAATAGGCACGGTGTTTAATTTCTGCAATAAGCGGGATTATTACCAAACGTATTATAAATCGTATTGAGCGCGCAAAAAAAAGCGAGCGCTTTGCCAAAGGCAAAGCGCTCTTTTTTTAGCGTGCTATCAAAACTTGACGCTGCTGAGAATTTCGGGATAAGTCGGGAAGGGCCAGTAGGTTTTGCCGACGATTTTTTCGAGTTCGTCGGCGCTGCTACGCAACCGTTTCATATCCGGGAGTATCGTATCTTTATAGAATACAGCCCTTTCGTATTCGTCTGAAATGTTTTCCGCCGCCGAAAAATCATAGTCGAGTTTATCTATCGAAGTATAGAGTTTATCGCTATATAGCGCGACTTTTTTGTATAACGCTACCTCCATTGACTTGGGAATATCGATGTTTAACGCTTGCTTTAACGAGAGTTCTTCGCCGACGTCTTTCATAAACGCTATCACCGCGGGGATGATATCTCTTCGAGCCATTCTCAGCATCGTTTTTGCCTCAATCGCCACGGTTTTGAGATAACTTTCGAGTTTTATATCGTATCTGCACTTGACTTCCGAACGCGTAAATACCTTTTGGCGCTCGAAAAGCGCGACGTTCTTTTCCGAGACGTAATACGGCAGAGCGTCCACCGTCGTTTCAAGGTTGTAAAGCCCCCTTTTCTTCGCCTCTTCGAGCCACTCTTTTGAATAATTGTTGCCGCAAAACAGCACTCGCCTATGCGCTTTCACTTCGGAGCGGATAAGTTTAAAGAGTTCTTCGTTAAAGTCCTTTGCCTTTTCGAGTTTATCGGCGTATTCCATCAGTTTGTCCGCAACGATCGTGTTTAAAACTATGTTTGCGCCGGCGATCGACGCGTTGGATCCGACCATTCTGAACTCGAATTTATTGCCCGTAAAGGCGAAAGGCGAAG
>CAMOXE010000005.1 GCA_946628865.1 uncultured Clostridia bacterium
CCGTTTGAATCGGTCACTATTTCGTAATCGCCCGAAAGCGCGGCGGCAATCAATTGCGTACCCGTAAATACAGGTGTTTCGTATACCTTTGCGGAATTATTGTATACGCCCGCCCACTTTATCAGAAAAAGTAACAGCACGACTACCGCGGCAACCGCCGATATTATCGGATAAGTGTTTAAACCCTTTTTCGCCCTGGCGAATTTGCGTTCTTTTTCTTCTTTTTCCCAAATTTCTCTGTTGCGTTTGTTTGCCATAATTCCTCCTATTTCGTTACATAATAATTTAACCCCGAATAATCGGTTATTTCGGTAAGAGTTTCAACTCTAAAGGTCAAAAAACGTATAGTTTCCGTAGCCGCATAATCAGGCTCTTCGCCGTTATATGCGTAAACGGTAACGTCGGTATAAGCGTCCGTTTCGAGCGATCCGCACAGATGCACCCACGTTTTATCGTTTGAATCTTCGCTTTGGTTCTTAGGCTCGGGAATTTCGCCGTCGTAGTCGAGAATAAAGCCTATTATAGTGTCCTTACCGCAAGTGCAGCCGTAACCGGAAGAACACTTCCTCACGCCGCAGTAATATTCTTTTCCGCTCGTATCGGTTATTTTATAAGTAAAGCAATCGAGTTCGTATTGTTCCCCGACGTACTTATGCGGAAACAACTGTATATTAGTCATTACGAGGAAAAAACTCTTCTCTGTAAGGATATGTTCTTCGGTCTTTCCGCAAGACGCAAAAACCGTCGAAACAGCCAAAAACAGCAATAAATTCTTCAATATTTTTCTCATCTTTTAATCACTGCCCCCGCGATGAAAAATCCGCCGAACGCAACTATGTCGACCGCAACTATCGTAGAGCCGACGGGCGTTCCCAAAAGTATGGAAATAACTATTCCGAGCGCGGCGCACACGACCGAGATAATTGCGGAACATATCGTTACCGCCTTGAAATTCTTGAAAACGCGCATTGCGGAAAGAGCCGGAAATATTATGAGCGCGGATATAAGCAACGACCCGACTAAATTCATCGCCAAAACGATTACCACCGCTATCACTATCGCTATAAGTAGATTGTACGCCTCCGACGGAGTTCCGGTCGCTTTTGCGAAGTTTTCGTCGAAAGTCACCGCGAATATCTTGTTATAGAACAAAATAAATATCGCAACTACGACTATTGACAGAACTACGCATATCCACATATCCACGCTGCTGAGCGTTAAAATCGAGTACGAGCCGAAAAGCGTCGTGCATACGTCCGCCGAGACGTTCGACGAAGTCGGAAAAACGTTCATCAAAAGATACCCTATCGCGAGCGCGCCGACTGAGAGCATCGCAACCTGAGCATCGCCCTTTATTTTGGCGTTTTGTCCCGATCGTAAAAGAAGTATTGCGCTCAATACGGTTACGGGCATTGCTATTACCATTTGATTCGTCAGATTGGTTATAGCCGCCACCGCCATAGCGCCGAACGCAACGTGCGAAAGTCCGTCGCCGATAAACGAAAAACGCTTAAGCACCAGCGTTACGCCGAGAAGTGCCGCGCATAGCGCTATAAGAATACCGACCACGAACGCGTAAACTACGAAGTCGTATTGAAAATAATCGGCTAACGTTTTAAAAATTTCCATCATAAATTGACCTTTCCCATAAATGCGCCGCTTGAAAGATAATCGCTTTTATCGCCGAAAAATATCTCTTTGCCGATATGGAGTATCTTATTCGCGTAATTTGTCGCGGCTTTGACGTCGTGCGAAATCATTATTATAGTAATTCCGGACTTGTTAAGCCCCTCTATAAGTTCGTACATCTCTTGCGTAACTATCGGATCAAGCCCGGAAACAGGCTCGTCTAAGACTAAAATTTTTTGCGTAGCGCAAAGCGCGCGGGCGAGCAATACGCGTTGTTGTTGTCCACCCGACAGTTCTTTGTACGAACGCTTTTCAAGGCCCTTTAAGCCCATCTTTTCTATATTTTCCGCCGCCAGCGCTTTTTCGGATTTCGTGTAAAACGGGCGCAGCCCCATACGCGACGCGCAGCCCGATAATACCACTTCGGTTACCGACGCGGGAAAGTCTTTCTGCACCACGGTCTGCTGCGGCAAATATCCTATGTCCTTTCGCGATAATCCGTCCGCAAACAGCACCTCCCCGGATATAGGTTTAATAAGCCCGAGTATCGTCTTTAAAAGCGTCGACTTGCCCGATCCGTTCTCGCCGACGATAGCGAGATAATCTCCGCAGTTTACCGAAAACGACAGTCCTGTCAAAATCGGAGAGTTCTCGTATCCGAGCGTCAGATTTCTACAAATTAGTTGCTCCATTTATTTCAATGCCTCTATAAGCGTTTCAAGATTTTTTTCCATTACGTTTAAATACGTTCTTCCCGCATTGTATTCTTTTAAAGTGGAAGATTGCAAGGAGTCCATCACGAGAATTTGTTGGTTTTTACTCACAGTCGTGTTCTTAACTGTTTCCGCTATTTTTCCGTCCGAACTCTCAATCTTGAGTATCGTCCCGAGCGATAGTTCGTCGACTTTCAAAGCAAGACCTTTTATCGTTTGAGGACTTGCCTCCGTTTCCGCCGAACAACCCACGAACGCCGCGTAATACTTCAAGCCGTAGTCGTCCGTCAAATACCTGAAAGGGAACCTATCCGCAAATAGCAAAGTGTCCTTTGCCCCCGCTTTGACCGCCGCCGCGTACTTTTCGTCTAAAACTTTAAGTTTGGACTTATACTCCGCTGCGTTTGCCGCGTATTTTTCAGAGTTTTCGGGGGATACTTCGCTAAGGTTTCTTTCTATCTCGTCCACGATCGCCATAGCGTTTTTAAGCGAAAGCCAGACGTGTTCGTCATATTCGACTTCTCCCTCTTCGCCATGCTCTTCTTCCTCTTCTTCGTCCTGCATGCCCTCGACGATTTCTTCCTCTTCCGCGCTGTCTCCAAGCACGGTTATACAGTCTACAACTCGCATATTCTTGTTTTTGGCTTTTTTAAGCCCGTCCGCAGCCCAACTGTCGGATTCGCCGCCGACGTAAATGAAAAGATCGCATTCGCTTATCGTCATCACGTCTTTGAAAGTCGGCTGATAACTGTGCAAATCCGCGCCGCTGTCTAACAATAAAGTAACTTCAACGTCGTCGCTATCCTCGCCTATTACGTTTTTTACCCAATCGTACTCGGGGAAAATCGTCGCGACGATTTTAATTTTTTCGGGTTTGTCTGCGGTCCCGCATGCAGTCAACCCCCACGCCGAACAAAACAGAAAACTTATTATTTCAATAATTATTAATAATCTTTTTTTCATAATCTTTATAATATTTCCTTTAATTGATTAAGTTTAAACGGTAGCCGAATAAAAACAGATCAATTTGTCAATTTCACTTTTAAATCGACCGGAGTTATATCGTTAAAGATCACAGCGGATAAATTTATTATAAGCGCCATTCCCGCTATAAACCGAGCAAAAGCCCGAACGTCGGCTTTACCCGCGAGTTTGGTTAAAAAGCCTTTTATCTCGTAGATTATATGACAGATCGGGCATTGTTCTTCGTTACAATGGTGATCCGCCTCGTATAAGAGGAAAAATGCGGAAACAAGCCCGAAAAATATAAATAGCGATAATAATACGGCGGCTTTTCTTTGTCTTTTCACAATTACTCCTTGCAATCTTTACAAATCCCGTAAAGAACCGTCTCCTGCTTATCTATAATGAAGTCATCCTCACTCTTTACGCCTTCGGTTATCATATCCGCCATATTGCCGGATATGTGCGCCGTCTTGCCGCATTTAATGCAGGAAATGTGTATTTTGCCTTTACACTGCTCGCACGCAACGTACTGATAATTCGCCGTCCGCTCTCCCGGTTTTGCCGTCCGACGAATTTTTCCGTCCTTTTCCAAATCGCTCAGATTTCTGTAAACGGCGCTCTTGCTTACGCCGTATTGCGCGAGATATTCCACTACGTTTAGCGCGGAAACGCTTTCGTCTTTATGATTGCCGAGGTATTCGAGCAATATTTTTCGCTGTTGAGTTTCGTAAGTTTTCATATATTTAACATTTGCGATTCAGTCGCAAATTATTATATCATTATAAATATAACTTGTCAATCTATTTAACGAACAAAAAATCATTTATTAAAAAAACCGGCAGATAATAAGTAATGCCTTAAAAAGTAAAGGGCATTACGAATACCTGCCGTAGGTTTTGTTTGAAATAATAACTAATATCAGACTATATTGCCGAGTTTTATTTCTATCGAGCGTTCCTTTTCGTAGCGTTCGATCGCCGCGAGATATTTTTCGGAAAGTCTTAACAGATAGCGCTCTTTTTCTTCGTAAGTGAGTTTGAAAAAATACGGCTTTTCCATAAGTCTTTATTGGGAGTTGGAGGGACGACCGCACTTATCGAGCATCCTTTTTTCTCCGCTATAAAAGATTTCTCTCTCGCGCTTACTTC
>CAMOXE010000006.1 GCA_946628865.1 uncultured Clostridia bacterium
AAAGTCGAGTATGGGCACGGGATCGACGTCTTTTTTGAGTTTTATAACCGCTCTGATACCGAATCTGTCGGACTCGTCCGCGATATCTGAAATTCCGCCCAAAACGTCCTTGTTTTCCTCTTGCAGGTCCGCTATCTTTTTGAGAAGTTGCGCCTTGTTCACCTGAAACGGAATCTCGGATATGACGATATTTTTCTTGCCGTTTTCGAGTTCTTCGATATTGATTTTCGCGCGAATAAGAATTTTACCCTTACCCGTTTCGTAAGCGGTTTTAAGTTCCTCGCCCGCTATGATGTAGCCTCCCGTAGGAAAATCGGGACCCTTGATTATCTTCATCATCTCGTCCAAAGTGATTTTCGGATTGTCGAGATAAGCGATAACGCCGTCTATGACTTCGCAGATATTGTGCGTCGGAATATTCGTCGCAAGTCCTACCGCGATTCCCGTCGCGCCGTTGACTAAAAGGTTCGGAAATCTTCCCGGCAAAGTATCCGGTTCTTTCAAAGAGTCGTCGAAGTTTAACGACCAATTTACGGTATCTTTATCGAGATCGGATAAAAGTTCGAGCGCAAGCGGTTGGAGTTTTACTTCGGTATAACGCATCGCCGCGGCGCTGTCGCCGTCGATAGACCCGAAGTTTCCGTGACCGTCGACTAAGGTGTTACGCATATTATACGGCTGAGCAAGTCTTACCATCGCGTCGTAAACGGAAGTATCGCCGTGCGGGTGGTATTTAGCAAGACAGTCGCCTACCACTCTCGCGCTCTTTTTGTAGCCCTTGTCCGGCAAAATGCCGAGGTCGTACATAGAATATAATATTCTTCGCTGTACCGGTTTTAATCCGTCCTCTACGCGCGGGAGCGCCCTGTCTAATATGACGTACTCGGCGTATGGTATCATCGAGTCGTGCAACACGTCCTCGAGCGGCTTTGCTATTATTGATTTATTCTCTTCCATCAAACGTTCACCCTATCGATAAATGTATCTTCTTTATTGAAATCGGCGTACTCCGCGATATACGCTTTTCTGCCCTCGATGTCGTCGCCCATAAGTGTCGTAATGAGTTTTTCCGCCTCCGCCGCGTCCTCTATCGTCACTTGCATTAATACGCGTTTCTGCGGGTCCATAGTCGTATCCCACAACTGCTCGGGATTCATCTCGCCGAGACCTTTATATCTCTGCAATTGATAGCCTCTGCCGACTTTGTCTATGGCGCTTTGGAGTTCGTTGTCGTCGTAGGCGTATACCGTTACGTCCTTTTTATAGACTTTGTAAAGCGGCGGCATACCGATATAAACGTGTCCCTCTTGTATCAACTCTTTCATATAGCGGAAGAAAAACGTTAAAAGTATCGCGCGGATATGCGCCCCGTCCTGGTCCGCGTCCGAGAGAATAATAACTTTGTGGTAGTTTAAGTTTTTAATATTGAAATCGGAGCCGATACCCGTGCCGAGCGCGCTTATTATCGTTCGTATTTCCTCGTTTTTAAGTACTTCTTCTATGCGTTTTTTCTCGGCGTTGAGCGGCTTACCGCGAAGAGGTAATATCGCTTGATGCTGACGATCTCTGCCCTGCTTTGCGCTGCCGCCCGCGGAATCTCCTTCTACGATAAACACTTCGTTCAGTTCGGGTTTCTTACCGGAACACGCTGCGAGTTTACCGATAAGTTTGGTAGCGTCCGCTCCGCTTTTCGCCCGCGCTATTTCTTTGGCATGTTTAGCGGCGTTTCTTGCCTTTAAAGCGCTGAGCGCCTTTTTCATCATGGCGTCGAATATCGCTTTGTTTTTCTTGTTTTTAAGCATCGCCTCGAGTTCGTCGACGGTTGCGCCTTCAACGGCGCTTTTTGCCTCGGGATTGCCGAGTTTCGTCTTTGTCTGTCCCTCGAATTCGACGGATTTCATCTTAACGGATATTATCGCCGTAAGCCCTTCTCTGAAATCTTCGCCCGAAAACGCCACGTCTTTCTCTTTTATGTAGTTATTCGCCTTGGCAAATTCGTTCAAAACGCGCGTTATGCCGGACTTGAAACCTATCTCGTGAGTTCCGCCCTCGGGAGTGGGTATATTGTTCACGAACGAAATTATACTTTCGTTATAGCCGTCGGTGTGCTGAAGCGCAAACTCGATAAGTATGCCGTCGCGCTCGGTTTTCGCGTAAAGCGGGAGCGGATACAGATTCTGTTTACCCTCGTTTAAATACAAGACGTAATCTACGAGTCCGCCGTCGTATTTGAAAGTCTTGTTGAAAAATTTATCGTCGTCTCTGAGGTCTACGAGGCGGATTGCAAGCCCCTTGTTTAAAAAGGCGAGTTCGCGCAGACGTTTTACTATCGTTTCGAGGTTAAATTCAACCGTCTCGAACACCTTTGCGTCCGGCTTAAAGCGCACGAAAGAGCCGTGCTTGTCGGTCTTTTGTTTCGTATCAATAAGCGGAGCGACCGGCGCGCCGGAGATGATCTTTTTCTTCTTTGCGTCGTAGAAACTATGAAACTCCATCTTGTATACGGTCTTTTTGTAAACTTCGACTTTGAGCCATTCAGAAAGAGCGTTGGTAACCGACGCGCCCACGCCGTGCAGTCCGCCCGAAAAACTGTAGTTGTCGTTATTGAATTTTCCGCCGGCGTGAAGTTGAGTAAATACGACTTCTACGCCGGATACTCCCGCCTCTTTATGGATGTCGGTCGGTATGCCTCTGCCGTTATCTTCGACGGAAACGCTGCCGTCTTTATAGAGTACTACCTCTATTTTATCCGCATATCCGTTCGCCGCCTCGTCCACGGCGTTATCCACTATCTCCCATAGGATATGATGCAGACCGCGAGGTCCGGTCGAACCTATATACATGCCCGGTCTTACCCTGACCGCCTCTAAGCCTTCGAGTATCTTTATCTCTTGAGCGTTGTAATTTTCTCCTGCCATCAAATTCTCCTGCTTAACATTTTATACAATATATAGTATTATTCTACCATAAAAAACACAATTTATCAAGTTTTTTTAAAGCGTAATAATCCGTTTTATAATGAAAAAGGCGCGAAATTTAAAATTCGCGCCCGAAATTATATTTAAAACTTTAATAATTTAATGTAGTTCGACTTATCGATCGCGCAGAGGAAGAGATATAATCTCGGTCCTCTGTCCGTACCGAAAAGCAAGTTGTAGAACACGGCGAAATATCTCTGTTGACGCGCGGTGTTCTCTTTTTTGGTAAGTTCGGGAACGTTTATAAGCCCGTAGAGATATTGCTGAATTTCCTGTTCCGTGAATTTATCGGTATTTTCGAGATAGTCGCAAAGCGTCTTTACGGCGCGCTTTTCCTCGTCGGACAAAGTCGCGTAGTACTGCGCGTTCGGATTGTCGAGAAGTTTATACATCTTTGACGGCTGGTGTTTGGTTATCCAGTTTTTAACGCGCAGAAGTCTTTCTTCGTCGCCCGCATCAAATTCGACGCCGATTTTGGCGAGTATATCTTTTACGGATTGAGGGTTGAAATCCACTATCGGCGCAACCGATGCTAAAACGCCGAACGGAACTCTGCTCTTTTTATTGACCCCGCCTATCATGCACAGGTTATACACCGATTTATTGTATTCGTCCGCCTCGCCGTTTTTTACGGATTCCAAGCCCTTGTCGAATTCGCTGTAATGACGGATTATCGTATCGTCGAAATTGAAGGCAAACCCGTCGGTGGGAGCGTATTTTGCAAACAGCCATCTCACCATTTCAGGTTCGTAAACCTCGAGGACGGTGGCGGGAGTGATATTATTGCCCGTGGACGAGTGCATATCGCCTAAGCCCGCAATGGAAAGCCAACCGTAAGGCTGGAATTTCGGAGGTTTAATACCGAATATCTCGCGCGCTATGTCGCACGCGACGACGTAAGATCCTGACGCCGCGGCGTGATCGATGCCGCCCGGCTCGAAATCCACGCCCTCCGCGCCCCAGCGCATGGGCCAATCTATCTTCCAAGCGAGTTTCACCATAAAATACTTACGCAAATTCACGGTTTCCGTCTTGCCGCAGACTTTGCAGCGATAAGTGACGTCCTCGGTTTCTTCGTCGTAAGAAACGACTTCGGTAAAATCTTTCTTACACTCCGAACAATAAATCCCGATCGGATAATAGGTTTCGCGTTCGCCCTCGTCGCCGTCCTGAGTTTTATACTTCATTAAAATATCGTAAATTTCCTTGCGACGGTGCATTGCGTGAATTATTCCGTCAACGTAGCGTCCCGAAGTGTATTCTTTGCCTTGATAGCGGTATTCTATGTCGATACTCATCTCTTCAAGCGACTTCTCGTATTCCTTCTCGTTCGCCTCGGCAAAAGAAGAGTATACGCCGTCGGGATCGGGTATCATGCAGTACGGCATGCCGATATACTTTTCAAAATCCGGATGTTTTTCCGAAACGTTTTTCGGCACTTTTCTAAGTCTGTCAAAATCGTCCCAAGAGAGCATAAGCCTCGCCTTTTTACCGCGGAACTTAAGTGCTTCCGCAACGAAATACGGCGTTACGACGTCTCTGAAATTACCTATGTGTACCCTGCCGGACGGACTCGTTCCCGCCGCTAAAACAAATTCTTCTTTGCCCGGATTTTCGCTTATAAGTTCATCCGCAATTCTTTCAGCCCAATGCATAATTTTTCCTCTCGTTATTTATTGTTTAAGTATTTTTTCCACTCCGCGACGATACTATCCGACACCTCTTCGGGCGTTTTGCCATTAGTGTCTATCACCGCGTCGTAATTAGTCATATCGAGTATGTCGACGCCGTAAAATTCGGCGTACCTTTGCCTCTCGCGTTCTCTGCGCGTTCTTATGCTCGCTTCCGCCTCGGCGACCGAATCAAAACTCTCGTCTTGTCTCTTCGCCTCCATTATCCTCTTCGCTGCCTCGGCGTAATCGCATTTGAGATACACGCTGAAAGCGCTCGGAACGAAATGCCACGCGAGCCGCGAATCGAAAATGAAATTACCGTCTATCGGCTCGTACTCCGCGGTCTTGCCGTCGAGAATCTTGTCGTATTCGGGATGAGAGCGTTGATATTCGTTAAACGCGCAAGTGTCCATATTCAGTTCCGCAGCCATTTCGCGTTGAAGTCTGCCGACGGA
>CAMOXE010000007.1 GCA_946628865.1 uncultured Clostridia bacterium
ATTCTCCGAGCCTGTTTTAGGCGCAAGGTATTTTGCATAAAACCTTCTCGCCAAAAGTCCTACTTCGGCGTGGTTTATTTTAGCCGGACAACCGAACGAACACGCGCCGCATCCGATACACGAAAAACTTATATCCGCAACTTTTTTTAAGTCCCCGTACTTTGCGTTTTCGATCATAAGCCTTACGTCTATACCTTTAACGCAGTTTTTCGTGCATTTGCCGCAAGTAACGCAGTTATAGATTTCGGGATATAGTTCGGATATAAGTCCGCTCGTATACGGCATTTGTTCAAGAACGTATTTAACGGGACGAACGTCAGGTTTAGGAAATGATACGCGCATACCGTTTTCCGCTAAAGTCCGACAAGCGAGCGCGGGGACCGATTTTCCGTCCTCACGTCTTACGATGCAAGTACACGCGCCGCACGCGCCGCCCTTGCAGCCGACGTGTCCCACGACGTGTTTCCCCGCTTTAATCATCGCGTCTATTATCGTAACTCCGTTCTCGGCTGAAACAACTTCGCCGTCGACGTAAAATTCAATCGTTTCACTCATAGTACTCGGCAGGTATATTTTCCGCAAAATACGCGTTGTTTTCTATAAAATCCGTAAGTTTTTCATTTCTTAAAGAAAGGAGAAAACCCAAAAGTTTGACGGTTGAGTAACTTATCGTTACCACAGGGTCTTTATCCGCAAATTTGACGTAGATATCGTATATCCGATCATATGCGCCAATGAGCGAGGTGTCGGGAAGATCGATTCCGTCTAAAACGTCGTACAAGTCGAGATATGCGTTAAACGCCTTTAAATAATCCTTTATCTTCAAATACAAGGTGAGAAACGCCGCGCCCGCCGCAATAAGCGCCAGTCCGAGAAAAGCAAGGGCGAGCATTCGGTGTATAAAGACGAACGGAACGGCAAGTCCGATTCCGACAAGTAACGTTATCAAAGCCAAAACGCCGTAAAGTTTGACGGATTTAGCCTTGACCATGGAATCCGGAATAAGTGTCTTAAGTCCTTTTTCAAGCCTTTTCTTTTTCAGTTTGACTTCCTCTGACGATACTTCGCCGAGTTCGTCTGCGGACAGTTTGGTCTTTTGATAGTACGACTTGTAAATTGCGGTTATATCTTTTTTTTGTTCGTCGTCGGCGACTTCTATCGCCTTGTTTATATAGGTTTTGTGCGACTTATCCCCTATATCGGTAAAATTCTTCGTTTTTACCGCTACGAGAGCCATATACACCCTGTAATCGGACTCTGTAATATCGAGCGCCTCGTTTATAAGTCTTTCGGCGTCGTCGAATTTTTCCGCCGCAAGAAGATCGTTGATATTATCGAGAAGATTATTAACTTTTTTATAGTCCTCGCCGTGCGCCTCTTTTTTGATTTCGGAGTTCTCTGCGACGGAAGAGTGGTATTTAATCGCTTTGGCGGAAGATATTTCAGCGCCGCACTTAGGACAAACGACCGTACCCGACTTGTCGTCTACCGTGAAATTAACGCCGCACTCCGGACATTTTGCGTCGTAAGCCATTTTACCCCTCGAGTCCGAGTGCCTGACGCGGCATGTTTTCCACGACTATATCGTATATTTCGCCGAGCGACGAACAATACTCCAAAACCTTCCATGGCTCGTTAGTGTGAAAATGTATTTTTATAAGTTCGCTGTAGCCCACGACGAGCAGACAATCGCCTTCGAAATTTTTATCGAAATAATCGCGAATCGCCTCTTCGTCAAGGTTTTCACCCTCGATTAACAGTTGAGTATCAAAAGTAAAATTGATTTCTTCGTCTAAATTTTCGTCCATAGTTATCCTCTTTTATATTAGATTTATCGCGGCGTTTAAAACGTAGTCGCCGCTTAAAACTTCGGGTTCTGTACATTTCTCGCCGAGGAGCGCTTTGGTCAGTCCCGTTCCGTGAATACGAGTGCCGTCGGGCCACTCGATATACGCGGTCGTAAGCCGCAACGCGTCGCCGCGAAAAATATCCGTATAAGTCGTTTGCATAATGCCTTTCCCGTAAGTCCTGTACACGTTCACGCCGCCGACGTTCGTCGCCGCAAGCACAAGTCTGACTTTGTCTTTCTTATCGTAAGAAATAGCCGCACCCATTAAGACTTCTGAGGCGGACGCGGAATTGCTGTCCGCCAAAAAAATTATCTTTTCAAAGTTATAAGTCGCATAATCGACTTTTGCCGAAAGGTATTCCGTCGTTTTTCCGTACTTATCAACCGCTCTTGCAACGACTTGGCGAGTGCCGCTTTCCGCGTCGATAAGGTGCGCGGCAATATGTTGAGCGATGTCGAGATATCCCCCGCCGTTACCTCTCAAGTCGAAAATGAGATTTTTTCTGCCGCTCGTTTTGAATTTTTTAAGCGCCTCTTCGATTTGTTTTGAAGAACCGCGCAAATCGTTTGCCGTACCGTTAAACGATTTATAATAAATATAGCCGGTATCCGACCCGAAATTCGCAATAGCGTCGGCGTATCTTTCCATTTCCATCTTACCGGTTTTGTCGCTGAAACGATACGCCCCGCCTTCGTCCGAATAATAGACGTAAGTCTCTTGATATTCGGTCTTTTTAAGAGTATATTCTTTTGTCGTATCGCCGTATGCGATTTTCAAGATAAAGTCCGTATCGTCGGCGATTTGCGAAAGTTTTTCGGAAAACGACTTACCGTCTGAAAGAGTGGTAAATTCTTCGCCCGGCGCTTTGATCGCAACGATCGTTCCGCCCGTCACAATCCCCGCTTTTTCGGCGGGAGAATTGCCTATCACGCCGTAAATATTCAATCCGTTAAGCGTTATTCCGCAACCGGCGCGCGACCCCATAGCCACTTTGTTTAGGAGTTCGTATTCTTCTTTGGTATAATAATAAGAATATCGATCGATTATGCTGTTAGCCATTACGCTTACATAGTCGTCGGTCTCTTCGAGATAGTATTTTTTATAGGTATCGAGGACGAATTTAAGCGCAGCAATATCTTCATCCTGAGTGCCGCGCACGATATATCCGCCGAAAAAACCGCCGATTGCAAGCGCTAAGCAACCTACGAGTATCAATATGCGTTTGGCAATTTTCATGATTCGTCCTTATTCTCCATAAGTCTATAAAGAATAGTTATTATTTTAAACGTAACGGCGTCTTGAAATTTGCGTATATCCAGTCCCGTCGCTTTATCGATCTTATCGATTCGATACATAAGCGTATTCCTGTGCATAAACATCTTGCGCGCGGTCTCGCTCACGTTAAAATTAGTATTAAAGAACTCTTCGGCGGTATCTATCATTTCCTTATCCCCGAAAATCTCTTTCGCGTCGTTTTCCAAAAGCGCGTTTAAAAATTCTTTCAGTTTGTACTCGGGAAGGTCCTTGAAAATTTTAATAAGTATATATTCCTTAAAAGTAAAAACCGACGAGTTTCCCGCAAAAATTTCGCCCATTTTGACGGCGGAAACGGCTTGACGATACGAAACCGCGCAATCTTTAAGCCCCGCAGCCGTACTTCCGACGCCGATTTTGACTTTTATTCCAAGTTCTTCGTAAACCGAATCGGTCATAAGTCTCGCGTACTCGGCGGAAGATTGCTCGCTGTCGGATGGGGAAAAATCGTCGAATTTGACGTATGCGCAAATTCCGGCCTCGACCGAAGTCACGAGATCTTTTTCGTCGGACTTGAAATTGTCCAAAAAGTTTTTTACGTCGTCGACTTTATTTTCTTCTGAAAATATAGCGTAAACCAAACACGGTTTTTCGGGTATTTTGAATTTAGCGACGTACTTTTTTACGTCGGCGGTGCTTTCTTCGCCTAAAATTATCGCCTTTAAATCCCCCGAAGTCGTAGGTTTATCGACTCGAGAAACTCCGTTTTCAAACAAAACGGCATCGCTCTCGAAGAAAACACTTTAGCGAACTGGATGATAAATGCTTCTGACACATATCTCTCGATCATCTACGATGAACTTCATAGGCATCTATACGACGCCAAGGTTCTCCATGCCGATGAAACGCCATTTGAAGTGATAAAGGATGACAGACCGGCAGGAAGTAACAGTTACATGTGGGTATACCGTAATGGTGCCTGTGAAATAGACCACCCTGTAGTGATATATGACTACCAGCCCACAAGAAAGACTGATCATCCCGATGAATTCCTTAAGGATTACAGCGGCATCCTGGTAACGGACGGGTATCAGGCCTATCACACATTAGACAAGCGAAGATCAAATCTTCAGGTTGCCGG
>CAMOXE010000008.1 GCA_946628865.1 uncultured Clostridia bacterium
AGACGAGGCAAAATCCGCAGACAATACTTCCCGTATTGACAAGGATTTTAACAAAGTATATACCGCCGTAAAACTTTCCGAATCAGGTTCAACCTATTCACACTCGGCTAAGAGAGTTTTATCCGAAAGGAAGAAATTTATCTCACGTTTCCGAAAAAACACTAAAAAAGAATCTGACGATGATGTAATACGGCGCTCGAATAATTGCAAAATTGCTTATTCTCGCTTATATTATAAATTTAAAACAAATTACTCAAAACGAGATTAAATCGCGTCCAAAACGGCGGCGATATCTTCGTTTATACAGATAGATCGGTTTTCGATTTGTTCGGGACAGACCGCCTCGCCGTAATTTATGCAGATATACGTCGCGTTTTTATTAGCAAACGTCATTTGCCAAAACGGATATTTGATGATGACGGGCGTGTTTCCGCCTACGCCGAGTTCGAGAAATACTATTTTTTTGTCGGCGTATTTTTCTATAAACCGCGAGTATCTGTTTTGAGCCGCATGCCAGCCGTCGTCCTCTACGAAAGTGTCGTCTGCGCGCAAGTTCATGCTCATTTCTCTGCCGCATACCGGACACTTCGGAATAAGTTCGGACGGGATTTTCATGTCCTTTTGCTTTGCATACATTTCCTTAACGATTGTTTCGTTATCGTAGGTCTTGTTATGGCAAGGCTTACTGCATTGAAAAAGTCCGTAATCGCCCTGCGTATAGAACAGCCGTTCTTTGTCAAAGCCCGACTTTATAAAACAATGGTCTACGTTTGTCGTCAAAACGAAGTATTCTTTGTCTTTTACGAGCGCGAGCAATTTTTCGTAAACGGGAAGAGGGTAATCGTAGTAGCGGTTGATATAAATATTTCTCGACCAGAACGCCCATTTTTCATCCGAAGAAGAGAAAGGATAAAAACCGCCGGAATACATATCGCTGAATCCGTATTTTTTCTCAAAATCGGCGAAGTTGTCTTTAAATCTTTTTCCGGAATAGGTAAACCCAGCGGCGGTAGACAGTCCCGCGCCTCCGCCTATAAGCACGGCGTCGGCGGCGATGATTGCTCGTTTTATTTTTTCGAGTTCAGCCGAGTAATTTTTTGTAGATGACATAATCCTTTTCCAAAAATACGTTGAATACGATTTTTCTAAGATTTTTATTTTCTTTTGCCAAAAATTCTTTAACTTGTTTTACTGCGATTTCAGCCGCCTTATCGTTCGGATAACCGAAAACGCCGGTGGATAAACAGCAAAACACTATCGAATCGAGTTTCATTTCGTCCGCCTTTCTAAGGCAAGAAAGATAACAATTCGCTAAGTCGATTTCGTCTTGTTTTCTGCCGCTGTAGATAGGTCCGACGGTGTGAAAGACGTACTTTGCGGGGAGATTATATCCGAGAGTTACTTTGCAATCGCCGTTCGGCTCGTCGTGACCTTGCTTATCCATGATTTTCATCATATCACGCCTTAGTTGCAGTCCCGCAAACGAGTGTATGGCGTTGTCTATGCAATGATGCCCCGGAACGAAACAGCCGAGCATTTTATCGTTGCACGCGTTGACGATGGCGTCCGCTTTAATAAGGGTAATATCGCCCTTGTAGATAGTTATGCCGTCGTCGAAGTTTGCTACGTCTGTTATATTTTTTTCGGCAAGAATACTTTTCAGAGCGTCGTCCTGCCTTTTATAGAATTCCTCGCTCAAATCCCGCGGCATCGTGACGTTTGAAAGAGCGCGAAAGACCTCCGCGTTTGAAATACCCGGAAGGCGTTCTATCCCGTTATAGCGCTTTAAGTATTCTACGCACCACGAAATATTCTGTTTATCACTCATTATTTTATAACTTTAACTTTTTTCCATTTATAATATTTCAAAGCGGAAATAACCGATTTGTCGATAATTTCCCCTGCGATTATTATGGGAACTGCCGGCGGACACTTTATCTCGTTTTCGGCGGCGACCTTTCCGAGCGCCTCGTCAATGTCGATTTCGCACCGAGCCGAGTTATACGCCTCTTTTATGCTCATTGCCGCTTTCGGCAGAGAAAAGTCGGGGTATAAGTCGATTATCGGCTCTTTTTTAGGTATTTCAGACAAAATTTTCAATAATTTTTTAAAGTCTTTGTCCGTCGTTTGTGCGCTCGGCATCAAGACCACGCCGTCAGAGTCGTAGAAATCGGGTACTATCTTATTTTGCAGTAAAATTTTCGCAAATTCTTCGCCGCCGTAGCCGTAAGACTTTGTTAAAATCGAAATTTTAAGCGGCTCGTCGCCGCATAAATCGAAACCGAGCGCTTTAAGTCGGGTTTTAACTTCGCGCGTTGTGGCGCAAGCCTTTTCGATTTTTTTTCGATAATCGCAGGACAATATCGCGTTCAATTCGTCTAAAGAGCGAAGAATAAGATACGACGGGCTTGTAGAGCCGAAAAGCGCCAGCGCGCTTTTCGCATTTTCCGCAAAGAATCTCGGCGCAGAGCGCGAAACGTGCAAATACGCCGCGCCCGTAAGCGCGGGCAAAGTCTTGTGCGCGGAATCGACGCTTAT
>CAMOXE010000009.1 GCA_946628865.1 uncultured Clostridia bacterium
AAGTGATGAAAAATACGTTCACGAGACGGAAGCGATTGCTAACGGATGCTTTAACGAGTCCATCTATCGTTCCGCGCCTTATTTCGATTTAACAATCGACGGTATCACTCTTTTGAATACTGCATTCTAATATCATTAAAACCAATAGATTTAGGCGGGGATTTTCTCCGCCTAAATACTAATTTATCGGAGTAAAATTTATGAGTAACGACGTTGCCTTGGAACTAAAGAGCGTTTCAAAACATTTCGGCAAAATACAGGCAAACAAAAACGTCAGTATAAAATTAAGGCGTGGAGAGATTTTATCGCTTTTAGGAGAAAACGGAAGCGGTAAAACTACTCTGAGGAATATTATCTCGGGTATCTATTTCCCCGACGAGGGTCAGATATTCGTTAACGGCGAAGAAGTGGTGATTAAATCTCCGCAAGACGCTTATAAATATAAAATAGGAATGATCCATCAACATTTTAAACTTGTTGATGTTTTTACCGCGTCTCAAAATATCGTGCTTGGACTCAACGAAAAATTTATTATGAGTCAGATAAATGCGAAAGTTATGGAGATAGCGAATAGATATGGTTTTAAAATCGACCCTGACAAAAAGATTTACGATATGTCCGTTTCCGAAAAGCAAACGGTCGAAATCATCAAAGTTTTATATCGCGGTGCCGATATATTAATTTTGGACGAGCCTACCGCGGTATTAACTCCGCAGGAAATCGAAAAACTTTTCACGGTTTTGAAGAATATGCGCGATGACGGCAAGTCGATAATAATCATAACGCATAAACTTAACGAAGTCATGGAAATATCCGATACGGTTTCGGTTTTGCGTAAAGGCGAATATATCGGTTCGGTAGAAACGTCAAAAGCAAATCAGTCCGAACTTACCGAGATGATGGTAGGAAAGAAAGTTGAATTGAATATTGAAAGGACTGAAGTAAAGCATCCTGACGATAGATTGATTTTGAGCAATATCAATTACGTTGACAAAGACAACGTGGCGATACTGAATAATATTTCGTTGACTGTCCGCGGCGGTGAAATTTTAGGTATCGCAGGTATAGCGGGAAGTGGACAAAAAGAGTTGCTTGAAACGATTGCGGGCTTAAACAAAAACGCTACTGGTAGTATTATTTTCAATAATCCCAAAAAGAATTTACCGGTAACGTTTTTCCATAAGACTTTAAAGCGCGTAAAGGAATTGGCACAAGAAGGCGCTTTCCATTACGAGGACGGAACTGCGGTTGATTTTACCGGAATGACGGACGCTAAGATAAGAGAACTCGTTAACGACGGTAAAGTATTGTTCAATGAAGACGAAGTGATGGATTTAAAAGATAAGACGCCTCTTCAGATAAGAGAACTCGGCGTTCGTCTTTCTTTCGTTCCTGAGGATAGGTTAGGTATGGGGCTTGTCGGGAATATGGATATTATCGACAATATGATGCTCCGTAGTTATAGAAAGGGGAAAAGCGTTTTCTTAAACAGGACGATCCCCGGAAGTCTTGCGGATAAAGTTATTAAGAATCTTGAAGTCGCGACTCCAAGCCCTCGTACTATGGTCAGAAAACTTTCTGGCGGCAATGTTCAGAAAGTTTTAGTCGGTAGGGAAATATCGTCTGCTCCGAAAGTTTTGATGGTTGCATATCCGGTGCGTGGTCTCGACGTCAATTCGTCATATATGATCTATAATCTTTTAAACGAACAAAAAGAAAACGGTTCAGCAATTATTTTTGTGGGTGAGGATCTTGACGTTTTGATAGCGCTTTGCGACAGGATAGCGGTCTTATCCAACGGGAAGATTACGGGAATCGTCGACGGAAGAACGGCAAATAAAGAAAAAATCGGTTTGATGATGACGCATACTGAAACCTATGAAGAGGAGACTGCAAATGACTAACGCAAAAGAGAAAAAAATAAGCGAGCCTTTGTTTCATATAGAAAAAAGAGCCGATTTTCCACGCTGGAAAGGATGGCTAATAAGAATTGCGGCATTTATCGCGGGGTTGATAGTGAGCGGTATTTTCGGGTCTATAACTTTAAGCACGAACCCCTTTACTTTTTTCTCGACAATGATCGACGGAGTTTTCGGTACGTCCGAAAGGTTTTGGATATACTTGAAAGACTCGGCGATATTGCTTGGTGTATCGATTGCAATAGTTCCTGCGTTTAAAATGCATTTCTGGAATCTCGGTGGAAACGGGCAGGTTTTGATGGGTGCGCTTGCATCGGCTGCGGTTGCATTTTATTTAAGAGGTGCGGTTCCCGATTCAGTGCAAATCATAATTATGATCGTCGCTAGTATGCTTGTAGGTGCAATATGGGCTTTGATTCCCGCTATATTCAAGGCGATATTTAAAACAAATGAGTCGTTGTTCACGCTTATGATGAATTATATAGCGATAGGGCTTGTGGATTATTTTATATTAGTCTGGTTTCCTAAGACAGGCTCTTATATATATTCGGTTAGCAAAACTTTGCCGTCTATGCCGACGCTTGGAAATCCGTATATACTGCCTATATTAATTTCCTGTCTTTTAACCGGATTCATGTACATATACCTTCGTAATTCAAAGCATGGTTATGAAATATCCGTCGTGGGAGAAAGTGAAAACACAGCGAATTATATCGGTATGAACGTTAAGACCGTTATAATCAGAACGCTTATTTTATCAGGTTTGATTGCGGGTTTTATCGGTTTCATAATATGTGGTAATGCCGGTTTCCAGATTAACAGTGATATAGTAGCAGGAAGAGGATTTACGGCAATAATCGTGACGTGGCTTGCGAATTTTAATCCGCTGATAATGGTGTTCACCTCTTTGCTTGTCGTTTTCTTTACCCGCGGTGCGGTAAATACGAGAGGGTTCTACTCTTTAACCACAAACGCTATTTCGGATATAACGGTAGGAATAATTTTCTTCTTTATAATCGGCTGCGAATTTTTCATAAACTATAAGTTAGACTTTATTCCCAGAAAGAAAGGGGGTAACAAATAATGGTAATGTTTTTGATCGGTACTACCGGTATTGCTATTGCTTTGCTCCTCGGTTGTTTAGGTGAAACGATAACGGAAAAATCGGGACACTTGAACCTCGGTATGCCCGGCATTATGTCAATAGGCACATTAGGCGGATGCTATGGTGCAACCCTATACGTTTCATGGTTCGGCGAGCAGACGAGCGGTTTTTTTGTTATCATTTTCTCGCTTTTAGTTTGTATATTCTTCTCATGTTTAATGGGGCTTATTTACAACGTGTTAACCGTTACGTTTCGCTCCAATCAAAACATTACGGGCTTAATGATGACGACTTTTGGTGCGGGTATAACAGAATTTGCTATGACCAAAGGTGATTTTATAAATAAATCTTCCGTAGCCGTAGTAAGCAACTATTTTAAGACCTGGATACCCGGGCTAAATCTTGAAGACAGTTGGCTTTCACTGTTTATCGGGAGGGGAATATTGGTATACGTTGCTTTGATTCTCGCTATTGCGGCCGGTATCATCTTAAATAAAACCCGTATCGGTCTTAATCTTCGTGCCGTTGGAGAGAATCCTTCAACGGCGGACGCTGCCGGCGTAAATGTTGCTAAATACAGATATATCGCGACGTTTATCGGTAGTTCGATTGCGGGAATCGGTGGGTATTACTACATTATTGATAATCTGTCCGGCAGCGTCGGAAGTTATCCTAATATAGTCGCGATAGGTTGGTTGTCCCTTGCTCTCGTAATATTTACTCTTTGGAAACCTATTTTAAGTATTTTAGGCTCGTTTATATTCGGTGCGTTGTATATTCTTCCGACTAAAATCAGCGGTATATCCTTGGCTCAAATGAAGATTTTCAATTTACTGCCGTATATAATGACTATCGTCGTACTTATTATCACGAGCGCTCTCGACAGTAAAGAGAATCAGCCGCCGGCGAGCCTTGGTCTTAATTATTTCAGAGAAGACAGATAACTGATTTTAAGCAATATTTGCCGATATTTTGAATTTTATATTATTTTGCTTGATTTTATTCCGTATTTTTAATATAATAGTTAAAATATATTATCGGAGGCGCTATGGCTCACTATACCAAAGAACCTTGCCACACTTTCAGCGAATATTTGCTTATTCCCGGGTATACTTCTCCCGAATGTATACCTTCAAACGTCGATCTCTCTACGCCGCTTACTAAGTTTAAAAAAGGCGAAGAGCATTTAAAACTTAATATTCCGTTCGTTTCCGCAATAATGCAATCCGTTTCAAACGATACGCTTGCGATTGCTTTAGCAAAAGAGGGCGGCTTAAGTTTTATTTACGGCTCGCAGTCTATAGATGACGAGGCTAAAATGGTCGCGAGAGTAAAAAATTACAAGGCGGGATTTGTTGTCAGCGCCTCAAACTTGACGCCCGACAGCACGCTTTTTGACGTCGTCGCTTTAAAGGAAAAGAACGGCTTTTCGACCATTGCAATCACAGACGACGGCAAAGCGAACGGAAAACTTTTAGGTATCGTGACAGGCAGAGATTATAGAGTCAGCCGTATGTCAATGGATACCCCCGTAAAAGAATTTATGACGCCGTTAAGTCGTCTTATAACCGCAAAAAGCGGTACGACGCTTAAAGAGGCAAACGATATAATTTGGGATCATAAATTAAATTCTCTCCCGATAATAGACGAAAACGGAAGACTAATGTATTTCGTTTTCAGAAAGGATTATTCGGAGCATAAAGAAAACCCGCGCGAGATTTTAGACGAAGAAAAGCGTTACATGGTCGGCGCAGGTATAAACACGCTTGATTATAAAGAGCGCGTTCCTGCCCTTGTTGAAGCGGGAGCGGACGTGCTTTGCATTGATTCGTCCGAGGGTTATTCGTGCTGGCAAAAGGCTACGCTTGATTTTATTCGCGAAAAATACGGGGATAAAGTAAAAGTGGGCGCGGGGAACGTTGTCGACCGCGACGGATTTTTGTTTCTTGCCGAGGCGGGGGCAGACTTTGTAAAAGTCGGTATCGGCGGAGGCTCGATTTGTATTACTCGCGAAACTAAAGGTATCGGCAGAGGTCAAGCCTCTGCGGTTATCGAGGTCGCGGCGGCGCGCGACGAGTATTTCAAGAAAACGGGCGTATATATTCCCATATGTTCAGATGGCGGAATAGTACACGACTATCATATCGCATTAGCGCTCGCTATGGGTGCGGATTTCGTTATGCTCGGCAGGTATTTTGCGAGATTTGACGAAAGTCCGACGCAGAAACTCAATATTAACGGTACTTACGTTAAAGAGTATTGGGGCGAGGGCAGTAACAGAGCAAGGAATTGGCAG
>CAMOXE010000010.1 GCA_946628865.1 uncultured Clostridia bacterium
GCCAAAGCGAACAAAATCAGATAAAAATAAAAGAGTAAAAACGAAAGGTCGGCTTTAAATATGATTTTAACGACCGCGAGAGCGAGGAACGCGCCTACGCCCACCCCGACGAATATTATAAGCGTTATTTTAGAACCGAAAACGGCTTTAACCTGTTCGGCAAGGACGGAGAGATCCGGCTCGGCGACGGTGATCAATACGCCCATAACGAAACAGACGCCGACGATTATCCACAATTTTTTCGTCTTTACGAGAGAAGAGCCGATTTTATCCCCGATTTCGGACATTGACAAGTCCGCACCCATGGTAAAAAGCGCGATGCCTAAAATCAGAAAAATCGAGCATATGATAAAGGTCAAGCGTTCGGTCGTAGAAATGGCAAAAGGCGGCAAAAACGATAAAACGGCAACGATCAGAGCAATCGGCAAAACCGAAAAAACCGCCTCTTTGATTTTTGTCAAAAAGAGTTTAGTCATAGTGCAAATCGTCAATCCAAATCGCTGAAATCGCTGTCTATAACGATATTGAAATCGTAGTCCGGGTATTTTTCCTTTAACGCGGAATACAATCTATCCCTCACGCCTGAGGGGTTTTCCTCGTCAAAATTAACTATAATATCGAAGATAACGATCTTTTTTTGTTCGTCGGCATAAAAGCCGTGCATTTGCAATACGTTCGGCTCTTTATCCGTAAGTGAAAGTATGTAGTCCTTCATTTCAAGGGAAAAGCCCGTCGAGACGTTAGACGCGTATATTCCGATCGAAATAATTATGCCGAAGTGCATATATACTTCGCCGGCTATGCAGCGCTCCAAATACTGAAGTTCGCGCGCGCGCATGTCGTCGTCGACTTCGATATGCGCGGAGGCTATAAACTTATTCGGACCGTAATTGTTGACGATAAGATCGTACACGCCCTTTACCTCGGGGTGATTATTCATTATTAAATTTTTGATTTCGGCGGCTTTTTCGCCGTCAAACCTCACGCCGATTATCTTCGATATGGACTCTTTTAAAATATCGATGCCGGATTTGATAATAAACCCGCCGATAAGCATAGCGAGATAGCCCTCGACGTGAAACTTAAAAATGAGAGACGCGGCGGCGGCAATAAGCGTGGCAAAAGACAAAACGCTGTCAAACAGCGCGTCCGTTCCGGAATAAGAAAGCGCGTCCGACTCGGTCTTTTTGCCCTTGTATTTAAAGAAAATACCGAGCGCTATCTTAGCGACCACGGCAAGCGCCACGACGACGAGCGAAAACACGTCGTAAGACGGCTTTTCCGCACCGATAAGCGCCTCTATCGCGTTGACTATAGCGCTTCCGCCGGCAAATAAAATGAGAAAGGCTATCACGGTTGATGTCAGATATTCTACCCTGCCGTGTCCGTAGGGGTGCTCTTTATCGGGTTTTTTGCCCGCTAATTTAGTACCTATAATCGTGATAACGGAACTGAGCGCGTCCGTCAAGTTGTTGACGGCGTCGGTAATTATCGAAACGGAGCCGGCGACTATGCCGACGAATATTTTTGCCGTGACGAGAGCGGCGTTGCCCGCTATGCCGACAACCGAAGTTTTAATTATTTCTTTTTCTCTATTCATAATCCACCTTAAAGGGTATCTCGTTTATTTGATCTTGCAATAATAAATGAAAGGATTTGAGCGGCGCAATCTACGGCAAAAAACAGCGGAATCAAATCGATTCCCGAAGCGCACAATATGCTGCCGGTAATAACGCCAAGAGTTTTAGGAAGTTGAAAAAGCAATGCGTTGACCGCTACCGCTTTAAGCGTGCGCGCGGCGACTTTTATTGTAAAAGGCGCAAGTTTTAAATCTTTTTCCGTCGCGGACGCGAGCGCCTTTTCGGAAATTTCGCCCATCGATACGCCGCAATCGACGTTTTCTAAAACGGTTTTATTTAAATCGGCGTCGCCGAAATAAACCTTATCGCCGCCGCTTAGGTATTTGATTTTATACTTTTCCGAACACGACGCAACCGCTTTTGAAAAACCGTATTCCTTTTTAAGAGAGTTTACCTCGGCAAGCGGCTCGGAAGAAAGCAAAGTCGTCTTTATCTCGGTATCTTCCGACAATTCTTTGACCGCGCCAAACGTATTGATCTTAAGCGAATCGTCAAAAACCGCCTCGTCGGCGTTCGCTATTTTTCTGATAGCCTGCGTATCGGTCGGCACGACGCCTTTATCGAAAAGGATCTCGGCGCCGTAAAAATACAAGGCTTTAACGAACTCGCCGAAACCGGAGAGAGTTCCGAATATCATTATCGAAACGCCGATATACAGCCACTTTCCGATTAGCAGACTTCCGTATTCGGATATTTTAAAGAAAGGCGGTATAAACGCCGCGATAACGCCGACTAAAACAAATCCGAGTTGAATTTTCAATTTGTTCTTTTTCAAAAAAATCTCCTCGGTTAAAGTCGACGAGTAAATTTTCTCGTAAAAATCAAGTCTTTTTTTATCGAAGTCGGAAATATTCTCCGCAGTTTTAAGCGTGGAAATTTCCGAGGATATTTTCTCGATGAAAATCTTCTTCACAAAAAGCGTTATACCGAAAGCGAGCATAATCAGACTTGCCGATACCCTTTTGCCTAAATATAGCATTATAAGCGTTGGCAGAATAATCAGGATTTCGTCTAAGAAATAACGCTTTTCAACCGCTTTCGTAATGACGTCGAAGAGCGTTTCATACGCCGCAAAGGTATATGAAAACATGAACACCCACATTTGCGCGGTTTGATTTTTTCCTAAAAACAGCCCGACTAAAAAGAGTATCGCGGATATGCCGAGTACGACTGTTTTTTCGACAAAATCGTATTTCGAAGTCTTTTCGTCCGCAACGTCGTTTTTCTCTTCTGTAAATTCTTCAGTTTCGCCCGAATCGGATTTTTGATCGTCGTTTTCGCCGTCCGATATATCGGGAAGAAGATCTGAGTTTTCTTCCGACAACAA
>CAMOXE010000011.1 GCA_946628865.1 uncultured Clostridia bacterium
GTCTTGGGCAAGAACGAAGAGACGGGGCTTAAAACGCCGGAGGCATTTAAAGATTATAAAGACGTAGGTTTCAATATGGTGTTATCGGGAACGATAGGCACCTATTACGGCGAAAAATGGCAAGGCTCTATGTGCAAAAGAGTTATGGACGCGGTTTTCGCCGCAGGCATAGACAAATCTATCGTCGGAGACCAGGCGTTTTACGACTTGTCGCGCGAAAAGGACGGAATTATCGGAGAGGGCAAGAGGTTTAAAGACGAAAGCGCTCTCGACGAGTTCGTCCGCGAAAGGATGAAAGACTATTCCGCGCACCCCGCGTTTTACGGAGTGTATCTTGCCGACGAGCCGCACTATTATCTGTTCAAATCGTTCGGGCAGTTGTATAGATCGATAAAGCGAGTCTGTCCGAAAGCGTTTATTCATTGCAATCTTCTTCCGCTCGATACTCTTCGGTGGATGGACGAAAGATACCCTGCCGGCGGAGATTTATTAGAGAGGCGGAGCAAGTATCTCAATATGTTCCTCGACGAAACGGGCGCGGACTATATAATGTACGACGATTACCCGTTTTGCTACGCAAAGGAAAATAAACTCTTTTATATCAGATGTCTGCAAAACGCGGCGGAGATATGCAGGGACAGGAAAGTTAAATTCTCGTTCGTAGCGCAATCGTTTTCGATGAATATCGGCGGCAGCGGCTATTATTGGGTACCAAACGAGGACGAAATGCGCTGGCAACTCCACTTGCTTTTGGGGTTCGGCATAAAGGAACTCGGATTTTTCACTTATATGCCGCACAACAACAACGCCGTGGAAAATTTTCCTGCGGACGGGGCGATGATATTGAAATCCGGGGAGAAGAACGAACTCTATTTCGTCACTCAGAGAATACTGAAAGAGTTAAAAGAAATAGCGCCTGTCGTAACTCGGTTCGAGTACCGCCGTTCGGCATATGCGGTAAAGACTTTCAATTCTTACTTAAAGCAACTCGACTACGCGCTCAACGAAAAATTAGACAACGTCAATTCTTTTGAAACCGACTTCGAGGGCGTTTTGATAAACGAACTCTACGATAACGAAAGAGATTTATACTTATACAGAGTTATAAATATGTCGGACGTGCGTTTGGAGGATATTTCAGGCAAAGTCCAGAACACGACTATTCGTTTTGACGAGAAGTTTACATGGGCGGACGTCTACGCGGACGGGAAATGGAACAAAATCCGGTTGGACGGCGGTAAAACGGAAATATCGTTGCTCCCCGGTCAAGCCGCATACGTTCTCATATATAAATAAAGGGTGAAAAAACTATGATGAAAAAATCAGTACTGTTATCGGTATGTTTTGCGGCGTTATTCGCCGTCGGATTGCTGTTTACCGCTTGCGGAAATTCAGAGCCGCAGATAGAGTCCGGCATAGAATTCGTCGAAGAAGAAAAAAAGAGCGGTCCGCAGTTTTTGGAGGGCGCTCTCGACCGAGTTTTCGTGAACGATACGGTCAATTGGGGTCACTATATCGATTACGTTCGCGACGGGGATTATAAAATAACGTTGACAAGCCCCGACGGCGATACGACGGATATTACGAGAGATATAGTATGGTATCCGGAAAATGCGGGCGCATACGTCTTGACTTACGAAGTGTTTTCGGGTGCGAGTAAGGGTAAAAACACGTTTACGCTGAACGTAAGTTACCCCGAACTCACCTGGAAATTCACGCTGAAGGGCGTTCCGTATAATTTCGGCGATACGCTCGTATTCGATGATTATTTCGGCGATATGAATATCTATTCTTCTTTGGAAAACACCAAAGTGAAAATGGACAGCGTGGACGTCGACGGCAAGGAGATAGATCTGAGCGATAAGACTGAATATACTTTCGCCTCGAGATCCGACCATACCTTTAAATTCCATATAGAATCCCCCGACGGACAGAGGAGCGAGGGCAGGGAGACGATTTTCATTAAATACGTCGATCAGGAATACCTTGCGAAACTCGAGGCTATGGGCATAACTCTCTACGGCGATTTGTACGTCGAAGAGGGCAATTACACTACTACGGTCGGAAGTTATTGCAACGGAAACAACGTCTGGTTAAGACGTGAAAACGGCCCGCACAATCTTCCGTATATAGCGTATAACGGCGACTACGGATTGAACAGTTTCGTAAAAGTCGATTTTACGGGCGCGAATATGCCGACGTTCTCGTTTTTCAGAGACGCTTATTCGCAGTCCATCTTCGACGGTTCGAAGGGCGTAATTCTTACGGGCGGATTTACGAATAACAGCGGCGCTCCGATACACGATAAGTTGTGTTCGAGAGTCGTGATATACGGTCCGTACATGTTGCACGAATACGACAGAAACGCAGACGACACGATGACTTTGGGTTCTGTCGGCAGCGGCGACTCGCCGTATCCCGGCAGTCTGATGTCGCTTTCGGACGGAACGCATTACAGAATGATAACCGGTCTTTCGGGAATAAGAAAAGGCGTTGCGAATAAACTCGGAACGACGACCCCCGTAGACACGCTGTATCTCGATTTCGACTGCGTGATAATAGACCTTGACAAAATGGAAGTATTTTCCGAGTTCAAGGTCAGTTCTTACGGTATTCAGGCGCTCGGGTTCGACGAAATCGATTTAAATGAAACCGATAATTCTTTCTTCAAGGGCAATATCGTTCTTTACGGCAAACACGGCGCGCACCTCGTACTCGACAAGATCTATCCGATAATAACCGGCAAGACTTTCGA
>CAMOXE010000012.1 GCA_946628865.1 uncultured Clostridia bacterium
AGGAATCTGTCGTAACCGAACAGTATAACCTGGTTGCAGGCAAGTACCCCGAGGCTGCCGACGAACTTGCGCTCGTCGTCAATAAAAACTCCACGCTCTCCGACGCCGTGCTTGCGTCGTATTACATAGACCTCTTCGCGAGCGAAATGAAAGACGGCAAGTATAAAAAGAACTATTACACCTACGCCGAGATTTTATCCGACAAAACCGATTACGGCAAGTTTTTTCTGCTCTCGCCCGATCAATATTTCGGCGAAAAGCAGGAAAGAGGTTCGGCGGAGGGCTATATTCCTCAGACGAAAGGGCTTGTGGATTATCTTTGCGAGAACAAGCCATTGAACGAGGTAAACAGAAATCTCGTCGAGCAAATAGTCGGCAAAAATCTCGGCGGACTTGAAAAGTCGTTGACTTGTTATTCGGGCGAGGGGAAAGGCTATCCGCTCAAGATCGTCGGGATATTCAAACTCAAAGACGATACGCAGTACGGAATGTTTTCCGCAACTCCGATTTGCTATACCGACGCTTTAAAGACGAAAATTCTTTCGGACGCCGCCGCCTCTCAGGTTTTCAAAGACCAGACGGCAACTCCCGATAAAAGCGTAATGCTCTCCGTCGACAGCGACGGAAACTATTATAACGCGAACCTTACGACGGAAAAAGCAAAGAAATCCGCGCTGTCGTTGATCGGTTGGTCGAACGTTCCGACGGCAATCAAGTTCTATCCGAAAACCATAAAGGACAAAGACTATCTTTTAGATTACTTAGACGCCTGGAACGAGGGTAAAAGCGGCGACGATATAATGCAGTATACGGATAACGTCGGATTTATAATCGAACTCGTCCGCGGCGTGGTGGAGATAATAAACGCGGTGCTTATCGCGCTCACGTCGATAGCGCTGCTCGTAGCCGTTATAATGATGGCGATAATAACCTATATATCTGTTATCGAGCGCACGCGGGAGATAGGCATACTCCGCGCGATGGGCGCGAGAAAGAAAGACGTGGCGAGGCTGTTCATTACCGAAACGGGGATAATAGGCTTTATGGCGGGCGTTATAGGACTTATACTCAATTTGATTGCGGTTTTGCCGCTAAACGCGTTGTTTTATAGCATTACCATGGTTAAAGGCTTTGCGTTTTTAAGTTGGTGGAACATCTTGGCGGTACTTGTGATTTCTACGCTTTTAACGATATTTGCAGGGCTTATTCCGTCGCTTTCCGCCGGCAAGAAAGACCCCGTAAAAGCGCTAAGGTCTGAATAATGGAAAGAAATCTTTTGGCGGTAGCCCTTGAAAACTCAAAGCGGCGGGGGATATACTTCGATTTACTCGCGCTGATAAAGATAACGTCCGCGGTTTTGCTTTCGGCGGCGTTCGGCGCGGCGGGAAGCAGCGGCGACGCGTATTTTTATTCGACGAACGTAATCGGCGGGCTTGCAATGCTCGCGTTGTCTTTCGGTTTTGCTAAATTTTACGGCGAGAGCGCGAGGGAGTGCTTGGCGCTTAAAATTCCGGATAAAAAGTATTTTTTATACGCGCTTTTGCTGCTTTTCGGTATGTTTTTCGGCTTGTCGGGGCTAAACGGGTATTTCATAGACTTTTTGACGAAGAATTTCGGATATAAATATACAGAGATAACTTTGCCGGAATTTTCGGCGTTCAACTACGCGGCGGTAATCGTCGCCGTGTGCGCGCTTCCGGCGATTGCGGAAGAAACGTCGTTTCGGGGCGTAATGCTCGGCGGCGTAGGCGCGGGCGGAAAAATAGGCGGAGCGATAATAACGGGCTTTGCGTTCGCTATCTATCACGCAAGCCCGGCGCAGACCGCTTATCAATTCGTCGTCGGGTTTCTATTCGCGCTTTTGGCGCAGAAAAGCGGCAGCGTACTGCCTACGGCGGCAGTGCATTTTCTGAATAATTTCATTATAGTCACTCTGCATTACTTCTTCGGCGTAACGCTCGATTTCGGGACTTTATGGAATATTGTATCGACAATTCTCGGTCTTGCGGCAATAGCGGCGTTTCTGTATCTTATTTTTAAGGACAAATCGCAAAAGACCGAAAACGCTTTCGCCGCGAAGTGGCTTGTTTTGAGGAATTTTCTCAAATACGGATTTTTGGGCGTCGCGGCATACGTCGCGCTCTGGATACTTTCACTCGTTGCGATATGATAAAGATAAGACTCGTTGCCGTCGGCAAGGTAAAAGAAAAATACTATGCGGAGGCGATAGCCGAATACAAAAAACGGCTTTCGCGCTTTTGCGATTACGAGATAATCGAAGTCAGGGAAGAGAATTACGAAAAGTTTTCCGCGGGGGATATTCCGAAAATTCTCGCGATAGAGGGCGGCAGAATATCCGAGGCGGTAAAAGGCTATGCGATAGCGCTTGCGGTCGATGGCGAGAAATATTCCTCGACGGCATTTGCGGATCTCATATCCAAACTCGCCGCGTCGGGGAAAAGCGAAATAACGTTCATAATAGGCGGCAGTTACGGCATCGACGAGCGAATAAAGTCCGCCGCGAAAAAAATATCGTTTTCGGATATGACGTTCCCGCATACTTTGATGCGGGTGGTCTTTACCGAGCAACTGTACCGCGCGTTTACGATAATAAACAATACGGAGTACCATAAATGACCGACGAAAAGATAAAATATATGCGCCTTGCCTTAAAAGAGGCGAAAAAAGCGGAGGAGCGCGGAGAAGTCCCGATAGGCTGCATAATAGTAAAGGACGGGAAAGTTCTTACCCGCGCGTATAACCGTCGGCAGGAAAAGCGCGTCGTAACCGCGCACGCCGAGATACTCGCGATAGAAAAGGCGTCTAAAAAGATAAAGGATTGGCGGCTCGACGGCGCGGAGATGTACGTCACGTTAGAGCCGTGCGCTATGTGTGCCGGCGCGATAGCGGGTGCGAGATTTAAAAAGGTGTATTTCGGCGCTTACGAAAAAAAAGGCGGCGGGGTGGAAAGCAAATTCAATATACTCTCCGAAAGCGGGCTTAACCACGTTACCGACTACGAAGGCGGGGTTATGGAAGAGGAATGCTCGGCGGTAATAAAAAAATTTTTTAAAGACAGGCGTTAGCCCCGTCTTTTTTACTTGCAAAAAAAAGTGTAATTATATATAATTATATTAGATATAATCATTGATTAGTATCTAAGCGAAAGATAACTTCGGAGGTCGGCTAATGATAACCAACAAGACAGAATTTAAATTGTTTTCGGGCAATTCCAACAGAGCGCTTGCCGAGGCAATCGCAAAAGAACTTAACCACCCGCTTTCAGAGTGCGAAGTCGGCAGGTTCAGCGACGGCGAAATAAGCGTTCATTTCGGCGAAACGGTAAGAGGCAGAGACGTATTCATAATTCAATCCACCTGCTCGCCCGTAAACGACAATTTAATGGAACTTCTCATAATGATAGACGCGGCAAAGCGCGCTTCTGCGGGAAGAATAACCGCCGTAATTCCGTATTTCGGATATGCTCGTCAGGACAGAAAGGCAAAGCCGAGAGATCCCATTACCGCAAAACTCGTCGCGGACATGATAACCGCAGCGGGCGCGGACAGAGTTCTTACGATCGATCTCCACGCGCTGCAAATACAAGGTTTTTTCTCGATTCCGGTCGATCACTTGATCGGCGGCCCGCTTTTATACAAGCATTTTGCTAATCTCGTTGACGACGACTTTATGGTCATATCTCCGGATATAGGCTCGGTGTCGAGAGCAAGACAGGTAGCCTCCAAACTCAATTGTCCTATGGCGATTGTCGATAAGAGGAGACCCAAGGCAAACCAGATAGAAGTTATGAATATAATCGGCGACGTAAAGGGCAAAAAATGTCTTATGGTAGACGATATGATAGATACCGCGGGAACGATAGTCCAAGGCGCCGAGGCGCTGTACAACAACGGCGCGAAAGAGATCTACGCCTGCTGTACTCACGCGGTTTTGAGCGGTCCGGCAATAGAAAGAATTAAAAACTCGCACATAACCAAACTCGTGGTGCTAGATACCGTTCCGCTTACCGAAGAAAAGAAAATAGACAAAATAGAAGTATTATCGGTTGCAAAACTCTTCGCGCTCGCAATAGATAACATCTATCTCGACAAGAAGATGTCCGAAATTTATCAATAAAAAAGAGGTGCAAGGTGTATCTCGTTGCGGGGCTTGGAAATCCGGGAATAAAATATCTTAGAACTTTGCACAATCTCGGGTTTATGGCTGTGGAACTTTTAGCCGAAAAGTGCGGCGTTTCCTTTAATAAAAAGGGGTTTAAGGGCGAATACGGCGAAAAGATAATCGGCGGCGAAAAGACGATATTTTTAAAGCCGCAGACGTATATGAATTTGAGCGGCGAGAGCATACGCGAAATTTCTTCGTTTTACAAAATACCCGTCGGCAATATAATAGTAATATACGACGACGCGGATATTCCGATAGGCTCGTTAAGGATTCGCCAAAGCGGGTCTGCGGGTACGCATAACGGCATGCGGAATATCGTGGCTCAACTAAACTCTACGGAGTTTCCGCGGGTAAGAATAGGCACTAAACCTATCGGCGAGTTCGATATATTAAGTTACGTCCTCTCGGATATTAAAAAGGAGGACGAACCGAAATTCAAGGTTTCCGTAAACAAGGCGGTCGACGCGGTTTACGAACTTATAGGCGGACTTCCGTTAGAAAAAGTGATGCAAAAATATAACGGATAACGCGTTCGGGCGCTTAGCCGAATGCGTTAAAAACAAGATGATCAACGCTTTAATAGATTTCGATAAAACAGGCGGCGACGGTAAAGCAGTGGTCGACGCAGTCCGCGGGGGGATACCTTCCGCGGCTTTTGGCGTAGGGTTCGCCGCAAAATGCGTCTTGGCGGTAAATCTGAAATTGCCGGTTTTATATATAGTAAAAGACGCGCTTTCCGCGATGAAGGTCAAAGACGAACTTTCAGCGCTCTCCGGCGAAAAAGCGGTGTTTTTAAACGCCAAAGACGACGTACTGCTATATAAAAACTCTTTCGATAAAACTTCGCTCTACTTACGGCTTTCCGCGCTTTACGATATTTCCCGCGGGGCAAAATACGTCGTGGCGACTTTTGAAAGTTTAATGCAACTTTTCCCCTCGTCGGTTTTGTCTTTAACAGTTAAAAAAGGCGAAAATCACGACCTCGACGAACTTAAAAATTCGCTCGTGAAGATGGGTTATAAGCGCTCGGAATTTGCTGAGTATAAGGGAACTTTCGCCGTTCGCGGCGATATATTCGAGGTTTACCCCATAAACTCCGAAAAGGTGTACAGAGCGGACTTTTTCGGCGACGAAGTCGAGAGTATACGCGCCTACGAACCGGGCGGACAAGACAAAGAAACCGTCGACTGTTTTACGGTCGTAGCGGCGACCGACGTGATACTTCGCGAGGGCGATAATCGACTTATACGCGAGCGTTTGGAAAAATCCGTCGAAAAATTCAAGCGTGAAAAGGCGGGCGACGGGGCAAGGGCTTTAGCCCGCGAAATAATAGAGACGGCGGAAGAAAATCCGACAGACGACAGATTGCAGGCGGTAATGCCGATAATAGAGGGTGTTACCGACGACTTTTTATCGTTTATGCCGGAAGATACGGCGGTCATTTTCGACGAGTGCAAACTCTTGTCGGACGCGCTGTCCGCCATAGAAAAAGAACACGCCGAAAGGTGTTTAAATCTTATAGAAAACGGCAAGGCGTTCGACTTCACACCGCAACAAATGACGGATAGCCGAAAACTGCTTGCTCGGCTCTTGAAAAAGCGAAATCTCGCCGTGCAGACGATAACTTCGTCGATAAACTTTTTTTCGCCGCTGAAAGTGTTTTCGTTAAAGACTTCGGTCGTGGCGAGGTATTCCGCAAGCCCTACCGCGTTGTTTACGGATATAGCGAATTGGAAGTACGGCGGATATAAAGTCCTCGTCTGTACGGGTAGCGATACCCGCGCGGAAAACTTTATCAAAGAACTCGAAAGCCGCGGGACGTCCGCAATAAGGTCGGACAACCCCGAGTTTTTAAGCGGTACGGCAACGGTAACTTCGGCGTTTTTACCGACGGGAGTTATATATCATCCGTCCAAGATAGCGATAATCGGCACGGGGGATATTTACGTCGCCGCCGATAAGGAAAAGCGGATAAAACGCAGGCGCGGCGATATGTTTCAAGCCCCCGAGACGGGGGATTACGCAGTTCACGAAGTCCACGGCATAGGCTACGTCAAGGGCGTAAAGCGAATAACCACGCAGGAAGGCTCTAAAGACTACGTCGCGGTCGAATATAAGGGCGGCGACATCCTCTACGTCGGCGTGGACAGTATGGATAAACTCACCAAGTACGTCGGCGGCGAAAAGCCGGCGCTGAGCAAGATCGGCGGAAAGGAATTCGAGAGGGTAAAAGAACGCGTCAAAGCCTCTATCGCGGCGATGACGATAAACTTAAAGGCGCTCTACCGCGCGAGGAAAGACAAAAAAGGTTTCAGGTTTTCGCCGGAAACTTCGCTTTCAAAAGAATTTGACGACGCGTTCGAGTTCGAGGCTACGGAAGATCAGTTGCGCTCCGAAGAAGAGATAAAAGCGGATATGGAAAGCGACAAAGTCATGGACAGACTTTTATGCGGGGATGTCGGTTTCGGCAAGACCGAAGTCGCGTTCAGGGCGGCGTTCAAGGCGATAGCGGACGGCAAGCAGGTCGCGCTCGTTTGCCCCACCACGATACTTTGCGATCAGCACTACCGCAACGCGAAAGAGCGTTTCGCTCCGTTCGGCGTGCGCGTCGCGTCGCTGGATAGATTTGTGAGCGAAAAAAATCAAAAAAAGGTCGTAGAACAACTTATAGCGGGGGATATTGACTTCGTTATAGGTACGCACAGACTGTTCGGAAAGGACGTCGGCTTTAAAGACTTGGGACTTTTGATACTCGACGAAGAACAGCGTTTCGGCGTGGAGCATAAGGAAAAACTGAAACTCTTAAAGGAAAACGTGGACACTCTTACGATGACGGCGACGCCTATTCCGAGGACTCTGCATATGTCGCTTTCGGGCATAAGGGATATAAGCACTATAAACACTCCGCCGAAATCGCGTATTCCCGTACAGGCGTATGTGTCGGAAGAGAGCGATGCTCTGATTGCGGACGCGGTGCGGCGGGAGACGGCTCGCGGCGGGCAGACGCTCGTGCTGTATAACCGCGTCGAAAGCATATATAAATTCGCCGAGGACGTAAGGCGGATCGTTCCCGAGGCAAAAATAGTCGTCGCGCACGGACAGATGGATAAATCGACGCTCGAGAGTAACGTTTTGAAGTTTTACGGCGGCGAATACGACGTGCTTATCGCCACCACGATAATAGAAAACGGTATAGATTTGCCGCGCGCCAACACGCTCGTGGTAATCGACGCGGATAAGTTGGGGCTTTCGACTTTGTATCAGTTAAAGGGCAGAGTAGGCAGGAGCAACGTAATGGCGCACGCGTACTTTACTTATAAGCGCGATAAAGTCCTCTCCGACGCCTCGTATAAACGTCTGGCGGCTTTGATGGAGTTCACGGAGATGGGCAGCGGCTATAAAATCGCCCTCCGCGACCTCGAGATACGCGGCGCGGGGAATATTTTAGGCAGAGAACAGCACGGGCATATGGATAAGATAGGCTACGAACTCTACAGCAAACTTTTAAGAGAGAGCATAGAGGGCGAAAAGCCGTCGGAGGGTATAGATCTCGACGTCCGCATGGACGCGTATATTCCGGAAAGTTACGTTGCCGTTTCCGCCTCGCGCATGGATATATACAAACAAATCGCTGAAATCAAGGACGAAAACGACAAGGAAAGAATACTTTCGTCTTTGGAGGAAAATTACGGGAAAGTGCCTGTAGAAGTCGATAATCTCGTAAAAATAGCCGAACTCAAACTCGCTGCCGTGAAAAAAGGCGCGATAAAACTGCTGCTTACCGAAAAGAAAGCGGAGATAGTTCTCGGGGCTATGGAAAACTTAAAACAGCCCGGGTTTTTACAGCGCGTCACCGAAATGAAAGGCGAGGTAACGCTGTCGCTTTCGGAAAACAACCCGGTGTTAAGTTTTAAAACCGACGGAAGAAAGGCGGGATATATCGCCTCGAAAATGCGTTACGTCCTCGGCGATTGACTTATTTTGGAAAAATTTATTCAGATTTTCACAAAAACGCCCTTAAAAAACCTTGCAATCGAATTGATTATTTAGTATAATAATAAAGAATATCCGTCTTGAATGGGCGAAGTATCTTTTCAAGACCGCAAAACTTACAAGTAGGAGAGCCCTATGAAGAAACTGTTGTTAAAAATGATTTCCGCCGTATGCGCGGTCGCGTTATCGACCGGGCTTATAGCGGGCTGCGGATTATTTCAGGCAGACGCCGAGAGAGATATGGCGCAAGTGGTCGCCACCGTGCAGATAAACGAAACGATAACGCCGAAGAACATCTATAAAAGGGATATGACGGCGGCGTTCGTTGCTTACGGATACAATTACGTTCAGAATTATTCTTACACCACTTCCGCGGCGTATAAACTTATTTTGGACAATCTCGTAAACAACGCGGTGATAGTTCAGCAGTCGAGATACGAACTTGCGGAAAAATCCGCGACGGCGGAATATAAAAAAGCGCTTATCGGCGCGGAGGAAAGAAAGACTTCGATAGAAAATCTCTATAACGACGGTTATTTATATCTTTTCGCCTCCGACGAGGAAAAGGCGGAGTTTAACAAAACGACCAAAGAAAAAGCAGGTACTACAGCTTACGTTACCGCTTTAAACAAGTATGTTTACGACTTGTATAAAGACAAAACCGACTATAAAGCGAATTACGACGCGTTCGCGTTTATTTCCGAAAAGGACGCTTACGCGGCGATAGCGACCGCGATAGACAACGTGAACGGGCTTATAGACTCGTTTGCGTCAACCGACGAGGAAGAGGACGAACACGAGGAATATTCTTATACCGTCAGAACGACGCCCACGATGGAGGCGGAAGAAGAGGACGACGCGAAACTCCTCGAAGAATACAAGGCTAAGAAGATCGATGTTTCGGGCGACAGAGCCGCGACTTTCGGCAAGGCGAAGGCGAGACTTGTAAATCTCAATCTTATCGGCAAGGACGAAACCGTCGACGGAAAAGAAACCAAAGTCTTACTTTCCTATTCGTATTTTAACGACGTGGTAAAATCGGCTGCGGATTCGGCTATAGTCTCGGTTTACGAGCAAGCGCTCAAGAACATGTCGGATATAAATTACGCCAACGCGACCGCCGAGAATAAGGATAATATACTTGACAACCTTTGGGCTCAATACGAAGAACTTAAGCGTACACAGAAAGCGGAGTACGACGGAAGTCTTTCTGCTTACGAAACTCAACTTGCCGCGGTAGGCGAGAATACTTTCGTAGCGTACAATCCTCGCGGCGGATACTTCTACGTTTCGCACCTTCTTATAGGGTATACCGACGAACAGAAAACGGCGGTGGACAAGATAACTTCGGATAAAGACGCTACCAAGACGAGCATACAAGCCGCCGTCGACGCGCTTGCGAGCGAGATAGTTATAGAAGATCAGCGGGCGAGTTGGGTGCTTTCAAACTACGGAACTTATAACGGAAACGACTTTACGTTCTCGGATAAATACGTTTACGACACCAAAGGCGAACTTGCGAAATTCCATGGCAAAATAGGAGAGGTTAAGACCTATAAGAACAAAGACGACGACGGCAACGAAGTTAATCTGTTTGCTTTCGCGGACGTAAAAGCGGAAAAAATTCCTTATGCCGACTTTACAAAACTCGCCGCAAAATACATCACGGGTAACGACCGTGAGATAGTTCTCAACACCTTGTACGACGGCACGGCGGGAATAAACAGA
>CAMOXE010000013.1 GCA_946628865.1 uncultured Clostridia bacterium
CGTCCTTATCGCGGGCGTGAGTGCCGCGTAAGTATCCGCAACTCTCTTCAAAGCCGAAGATAAACGTCTTATTGCCTTTCGCCTCGTATTCCGCGATCTTTTCGCCGATAAACTTGAAACCGACGGGCGTTTCGACAAGTTCCACGCCGTAATTGTTACAAATCGACTGCGCCATACCCGTGGAAACGAAACTCTTAATCACCGCGCCGTTAGGCGGCAAAGCGTTTTCCGCTTTCAGCCTTAAAAGGATATAATCGAGGAGCAGTACGCCCACCTGATTTCCGCTTAACGCCTCGAATTCGCCCTCGCCGTTCCGTATTGCGACGCCGAGTCTGTCCGAATCCGGATCGGTGCCGAAAACGACGTCCGCCTTTATCTTGTCCGCGAGTTTAATACCCATCGAAAGAGTTTCTTTAAACTCCGGGTTAGGCACTTCCACCGTTGAGAAGTTTACGTCGGGTTTTACCTGTTCGTCAACCACGGTAGCCTTTATCTTAAGGCGTTTAAGTATCGTGGTAACGGGGACGTAGCCGCTGCCGTGGACGGGAGTATAGACTATTTTTATCTTTTTACCGACCGCCTTTACCGCTTTTTTGGAAAGGGTAAGTTTAACGAGTTCGTCGTAATACGAGCGCTCGAAAGCCTTGTCGATAACCACTAAATTGAGCGGGTTTTTTCTGGATTTTATCTTTTCTATCGGCGTTTCCTTGACCGAGAAATAATCTGTAATCGCCGTAATGTATCTGACGACTTTTTCGGTTGCCTCGGGCGACATCTGCGCACCGTCCTCGCCGTAGACTTTGTAGCCGTTGTATTCTTTCGGGTTATGGCTCGCCGTAATCATTATTCCGGCAAAGGCGTTAAGTTTTCTCACCGCGAAAGACAGCATCGGCACGGGGCGCGGCTGCGGATAAACGTATACGCTTATGCCGTTTTTTATAAGCACGCCCGCGGCGGTTCTTGCGAACAGTTCGGAATTTTTTCTGGTGTCGTAAGATATCGCGACGCCTCGCGTCATCGCCGACGCGCCGTTGTCTTTTATATACTCGGCAAGCCCCTGAGTTGCGCGGCGAACGGTATAGACGTTCATCTTGTTCGTGCCGTAGCCTATCACTCCGCGCATGCCCGCGGTTCCGAATTCGAGTTCCGCGCCGAACGCGTACTCTATCTCTTTCGGATTGTCTTTGATCGCGTTTAACTCTTCAAGCCCTTCCTGCGAAAGATACGGACTCGTGAGCCAGTTGTCGTAATTAACTTTATAATCCATTTTCGCCCCCGTATGAGTGCATTATTTTATTCATTATATAATATTTACGCATAAATGTCAAAAAATTCAACTATATTTTAATAATTATCCCTTTAAAAGTTTACATTTTTCTTCAAAATTGTTAAAATGTATCTATGGAGAAACTTTTAAGCGTCGTTACGCCCGTTTTCAACGAAGAAGATTGCATAGGCTTGTTCTTCGATAAAATTATTCCCGTAATGGAAAAAATCGGCATGCCGTTTGAAGTGATTGCCGTAAACGACGGGAGCGCGGACGCAACCGAAAGCATAATCAAATCGTATTGCGAAAAAGACAAACGCATAAAGGGCGTTACTTTTTCACGGAATTTCGGGCAGATGCAGGCGATTTTCTGCGGGCTTGAAAAGTCGCGCGGGGACGCGGTCATCGTACTTGACTCGGATTTGCAGGACTCGCCCGAAACGATCGTCGCTATGGTCGAAAAATGGCAAGAGGGCTATCACGTCGTAAACGCTTGCCGAACCGAAAGAAAGGGCGAATCTTTCTTTAAGAAGTTTACCGCGAAAGCCTTTATCGGTATAACGAACAGACTTTCGGGACTTAAAATGCCGCTCGATTCCGGAGAGTTCAAACTCTACGACCGAAAAATCGTAAACGCCATTATCTCTCTCCCCGAGCGCGCGAGATACCTCCGCGCGCAGACGGCGTGGCTCGGCTTTAAGCAGGCTAACGTCTATTTCGAGCGCGAACGTCGCGTTGCCGGCAAGACCAAATACAGCCTTAAAAAAATGCTGCGTCTCGCCGAAAACGCCATAGTCCCGAACTCGCCGAAACTTCTCGGAATAACGAAGATAATCGCGCTATCGGTGGGTTTTTGTTCGTTTGCGGCGTTTGTCGCGTTTATAGTTTTAGCCGCGATCGGCAAGGGTCTGCCGCTTTCGGCATGGCTGTTTCCGTCGATAGGCGCGGCGACGTCCATGATCATGCTTTCCAACGCTCTTACGGATAAATACCTCGCGTATATGTACGAGGATATTAAAAAGCGCCCGATCTACGTCGAGCAGGATTCTTACAATTTTTAAAGTTATGGTAAATATAGGAAACGATTGGGACGAATTGCTAAAACCGCTGTTTGATAGCGAGAACTATAAAAAAATTCGCGAATTTTTAAAGAGCGAATATTCGTCGCATACGATTTATCCGTCGATGTACGATATATATAACGCCTTTAAAGAGACGCCGTATAACAGCGTGAAAGCGGTTATTTTAGGTCAAGACCCGTACCACGAGCCGGGGCAAGCCCACGGACTTTGTTTTTCGGTAAAAGAGGGCGTTGATCCGCCGCCGTCGCTCGTGAATATATATAAAGAGTTGCAGTCGGATTTGGGGTTTAAACCGCCTATAGGCGGAGATTTGACAAAATGGGCAAAGCGGGGAGTACTTCTGCTTAACACGACTTTGACCGTCAGAAGGGGACAAGCCAACTCGCATAAAAACTGCGGTTGGACGGAGTTTACAGACGGGGTTATACGGATATTGTCAAGTCGCGAAAAGCCGATGGCGTTTATTTTGTGGGGCGCTAACGCGAGGAGTAAAAAACCGCTTATAGCGAAAAGACACCTTATAATAGAGAGCGCGCATCCGAGTCCGTTATCCTGTTACAACGGTTTTTTCGGTAGCAGACCTTTTTCGCGCACGAACGAGTTTTTAATATCTTGCGGCGAAGAGCCTATCGATTGGAATTTAAACGAATAACCGAATACGCTTAATTGCCTTAAAAAGCGACGGAAACTTGCAAAATTGCAAATTTCCGTCGCTTTTAAAGTTTTATATACTTATTCGGCGACAATTCCGACGGTTTACAATAAAATCCGCCCGAGCGAAAGAAGTAAGACGAACGCGCGGAGTATCGGACGGATAGTCCTCGGAGATTGCGGACTCTTTCTCGATACGACGGCTTGACTCGGTCCGACGCTTTTTGGCAATTAAAACTGCGTAGCGATGGGTTAAAATCACTCCGCCGCAAACAATCGCACGCAAAACGCCGTCATGTCGTCAGCCGATTTCCCGCCCGAGACCAAAACCGCTTTGGATATTATATCGTCCGCCAAAGTCTTTGGGTTTAACGCCCGCTGAGTCGATAAAAATTCTATTACGTCGCTTGCGGAGCCGAACGCGTCCGCAACGCCGTCGCTTATCAATACTATCATATCTCCGGGAGATAGCGCGGTGCTTAAAACCGTGGGTTTTATCTCGTCTAAAATCCCGAGCGGCAAAGAATTGCCTTCGATTATCTTTACACTGTCTTTCGTTATTACGAACGAGTATGGCGAGCCGACCTTTATAAAATCCGCCGAGCCGTCGTAAAGATCCACTACGCCTATATCCATAGCGGTGAAGTTGTCCTCGCGGTCGAAAGCGAGGAGTTTGTTCACTATCGAAAGAATAATTTTGCTCGGCAAGCCGGAGCGGTAAAACGTTTCTATCAAAGCCGTGGAGATAGCGGAGGTGTTCATCGCCTTTTCGCCGCTGCCCATGCCGTCGCCGAGCGCTATTAAAAACTTGCTTTCGGATATTTTGGTTATAGAGTGAGTGTCTCCGCTGTGGGTTTCGCCGTCCTTGGTGCGCTTTGCGATTCCGAACGCCGCGTCGAGGGCGGGCGCTTTTTTAAGCGTTACGGCGGATAGCGCAAACGAGAGATTGACTCTGTCCGTAATTACGGTTTTATAGCCGACCGCCTCGTCTATCGCCTTTAAAAAATATTGCTTTTCGGGGGCGGAGGAAGGTATTACTACGTCTATATCCTCCTCGTCGCCCTCGTAAACGAGTATTTCGGAGGGGTATATTCCGCATTTTATGAGGTTGTCGCGCAGAGCCTTTTCCGCGCTCGAATCGAATTCGCTCGTCTTGCTTAG
>CAMOXE010000014.1 GCA_946628865.1 uncultured Clostridia bacterium
ACAGACAATGCGAAACCTCGCCAAAAATATGGCTTTTATGATAAAAGCGATAAATGCGCAAAAAGAAAGAGAGGGGTTGCCCGAAATCGAACGCGGAGCGTTTACAAGTTTCCCCGACGGAAGGTAATAATATCCGATTTTTTCATTTATTTCCAAGGCTTTTAACGAAGTATATACCGACGTTTTCCCCTTATGATCGCATTCGTATTATTTTTTCAGGCATGACTCGGAAAAAATAAAAGGCTATAATCGAGTTTTATTACCCGACATGTATACGTCCGCGCCCGCTTGCAAAGCAAGCGGGCGCGGACAATTTATTAAAATCAAATTATTATATGCCGACAATCTGTTAAAATCAAATTCCGATATAATGATAAGGCTTTAATCCGCCTTTATACAAATGCGGATAGCCGCTGTATTCTATTACCCGAGGAACGGCAACGCCGTCTTTTGCGTCGAAACTTATAACCGTTTCGCAACTCGTAGACATATGCTCGAAATGCAGACAGAATATATTATACGGTATATCTAAAATACTGCTTAAAAATGCCATACCGAATCCCCCGTGCGCAAAAAACGCTATGCGCTTATCGTTCGGTTTTACCGCTTTATACTGCCGTTTTTCTCTGTCGTGAACGTAGCCTAATTTCTCAAAGAACGCGTCGGTTTCGCGGTTTATACGCTCCACTCCGCGTTTAAAAGAGTAATCTTTAAAATACTCGTGTTCGTACCATTTACCGTTTAATGCAACGACTTCGCTTTTATTGAACTTATCCATCAAATCACGACAGAAAAAGCACCAAGTCCATTTGCCGTCGTCGTCTACGCCGAAATCCTCCGCGGCTTTGTCCTCCCTCGCCCAGTCAAAAACAGTCGTGCTTAACCCGAGTTTGTCTGCGGTCGGTTTTGCGGTAAGAATCGCGCGGGTAGAACTCGACGAATAGAGTTCGTCTATTTTTGCCTCGACGAGCCTTTCGGATAATAGTTCCGCCTGCTTTTCGCCGTGCGGCGTTATGCTGTCCGGATTATATATCGGATCAGCGTGTCTTATATAGTAAAAATACATTTTATATTTCTTTTCTGTCGAGTATAGCGCGCGAAATGGTTATTTCGTCCGCGTATTCTATCTCGCTGCCGATAGGTATTCCGTGCGCAAGGCGCGTGACCTTTATTCCGAGCGGCTTTATAAGCGACGATATGTACATAGCCGTCGCCTCGCCCTCTACGTCGGGGTTGGTAGCCATTATTACCTCTTTAACTCCGCCCTCGGCTATCCTTGCGAGAAGTTCTTTAATGCGTATATCGTTAGGCGTTACGCCGTCCATGGGACTTATTACGCCGTGCAGAACGTGATAAACACCCTTGAACTCCCTCGCCTTTTCCATCGCAAGGACGTCCTTCGGCTCTTTCACTACGCAGATTATCGACGCGTCGCGGGTTTTACATATATCGCAAACATCCTCGTCCGTGTAGTTTCCGCATTTCGAGCAATAATGCACTTTCGATTTAGCGTTCAGTATGCTCTCCGCAAACGACTTCGCCTCGCTCTCGGTCATATTAATCACACTATACGCATAGCGCTGTGCCGTCTTTGCGCCGACGCCCGGCAGTTTGGTAAACTCGTTGATAAGTCTGCCTATAGGCTCGATATATCCGCTCATATCTTAAAACAGACCGCCCGCACCGCCGAACGCGCCCATCTTCTCAGCGTAAACTTCGTCGGCTTTTTCGTAGGCGGAATTGAGCGCCGCCACGATCAGATCCTCGAGCATTTCGACGTCGTCCGGATCGACTACGGAACTGTCGATATTTATGCCCTTGACGACTTTTTTGCCGTTTACGGTTACTTTAACGAGTCCGTTGCCGCTCTCGCCGACTATTTCGGCGTCTTCGAGTTCTTCTTGCGCTTTAGTCATCTGCTCCTGCATTTTCTGCGCTTGTTTCATAAGTTGTTGCATTTGCGCTCCGCCGCCGAATCCGCCGCCGAAACCTCTTCCGTATCCTGCCATAATTTCTCTCCTTTATATCAATCGGTTACTTTAACCTTGTCCGCGCCGAATAATTCGCGCATCTTTTCTATATCTTTGTCCGTTTCAGCCTCTTTCATACTCTCCATAACGACTTCCACGTCGTAGTCGCCTACGCTCTTTACCGTCTTTGAAAGTACCGCGAGGTTATCCGCTTTTGTGACCGCAGCATAGCCGCTTTCGTCTTTTGCAAGTATTTTGAGCGTTTTCCCTTGCAAAACCGCGCTCATTTCCTGACACGCCACCCACAGCATTATGTTTCCGTCCGCGCGGAGTTTTCTTATAACCGTCCCCCAAAGCCGTCCCGCGCTCGGCAATACTTCGGGTTTTGCCGCCGTCTGCGGTTTTATCTCGGTTTTTTTCTCCGTCGGCAAAACTTCGTCGAATTCTATGGGCGGAGGAACTAACCCCAAATACCCGCCGAAATCGACTTGCTCGATTTTGTCTTTCTCCACGGGCTTTATCTCCGCGGTTTTTTTTGGTTCTGAAATGTCTTTTTCTGTTTTTCTTTCGATCGGCGCGCCGCCCTTAAGAGCGTTTTCAAGCGCGGAGATCCTCGAAATAAGCGCCTCTAAATTATAGTCGTTTTCGGGCATCGACGCCTTTATTACCGCCGTTTCCAACACCACCCTCGGAGTTTGCGTATATCTGAGCGTTGCCTCGGCCTCGCCGAATATCTCAACAGCACGAAGAAGTCCCGCCTCGGGCGCGGATTCTCCCGCCGCTTTTACGCTTTCGTATATCTCTTCGGGAAGTTCCAAAATCTCCTTGCCGTTTTTACAGGACTTGCAAATAATAATCTCGCGAAGTCTCGTTATGACGTCTCTGCAAAGCACACCGACGTTTTTGCCGCCGTCGGCAAGTTTTTCCACGGTCTCGAGCGCCTCGCCCGTATTTGATGACAATATAGCCCCTATCAACCGAGTTATGCTGTCGCTGTCCGTTCCGCCGAGAACTTCCAAAACGTCGCCATAGGTAAGTTTCCCGTCGCGATACGAAACGCATATATCTGCTATCGAAAGCGCGTCTCTTATACACCCGCCGCCCGCGCGAGCGATGGCGTATATCGCCTCTTCGTCGCAGTCTTTGCCTATCTCTTTATACACGTCGCGGATAAGCCCCGCCACTTCCGCGGTGGGAATAAGTTTGAAATCGAAACGCATGCACCGAGACAAAATAGTTGCCGGGAGTTTGTGCGCCTCTGTGGTAGCGAGAATAAACACGGCGTGTTCGGGCGGCTCTTCGAGCGTCTTTAACAGAGCGTTGAAAGCCTCCGTCGTCAGCATATGCACTTCGTCGATTATATATACCTTGTACTTTCCCGCAACGGGAGGATATTGTATTTTCTCGCGAATTTCGCGGACGTTTTCGACTTTATTGTTAGACGCCGCGTCCATTTCGAGAATATCGAGGTTGGAACTCTCTGCTAAAGCCTTACACGCCTCGCATTCCCCGCAAGGCGAACCGTCTTTCGGTGAAAGACAATTTATCGCGCGCGCAAATATCTTTGCTGTGGAGGTCTTTCCCGTACCCCTCGCACCGCAAAACAAATACGCGTGTCCTATCCTGCCGGTTTTTATTTGGTTTTTTAAGGTCCTTACGATGTGGTCTTGACCGATCACGCCGTCAAAGGTAGTCGGTCTGAACCGCCTATATAGCGCAAGATACGCCATAATACCCCCTTAAGGAGTTCTGCTCCTATATGATTTTTCTTATCTTTTTCCTCGCGCGCTGCAAAGCATTGTCTATCGCTTTTTCGCTTTTGCCCGTCAAAGAGGATATTTCGCCGTAATTATGCCCGTCGAGGTAAGACGACAGTATCGAATATTCGGTTTTGGAGAGATAATTTCTAAGACTCGCCATAAACTCCGTTCCGCTCTCTTCGCCTATAACCGTATCCTCTAAGTCAGGCGCGGAAATATTTTCGCCGTCTATATCCGACGCGAAGTTAAGCGGCATATTGCCCTTTGAATTGTATCTCTTCACGGCGTCGAAAACCTTTTGCCGTATGCAGTTCGCCGCATGCGTTTTAAAAGACGCGCCCCTATTTTCATCGAAAGTGTCCGCCGCCTTTAAAAGCCCCAAAAGTCCTTCTTGCGCGACGTCGTCGAGGTCGCCGCCCAAAAGAAAATAAGATCGCGCAATGCGCTTTACGGTTACGCCGTACCTCGAGTAAATCTCCGCAAAGGCGTCGGCGTTCCCCGATTTATGCAGGGCTATAAGTTCGTTATCGGACAGACTATCGTACATTTTACCGCCTTCTTAAGCACTCGAAAACCGCGACGCCGGTCGCTACCGACGCGTTTAAGGAGTTTATCTTGCCGCGCATGGGTATAGACAGCACTCCGTCGCACTTCTTTTTCGTCAGCGCGTTCACGCCCGTGTCCTCTCCGCCTATGACGAGACAAATTCTCCCGCCTATATCCGCTTTATATATGTTTTCGCCGTCCGCCTCTAAGGCGTAAGTCCAGACGTTTTCCGCCTTTAATCGCTCTATAGCCGCGTTTACGTTCACTACGCGCGCGATTTTAACGTGGTTCGCCCCGCCCTCGGATATTCGCATTACTATATCGGTTACGGCGGCGCTGCGGTGCTTGCCTATTATAAGACCGTCTACCCCCGCGCATTCGCACACCCTTATTATACTGCCGAGGTTGTGCGGATCCTCTACTCCGTCGAGCGCCACGAAAAACGCGTCGGCCTTTCCTTCCGCGCTTTTAAGCATATCTTCAAAATCCGCGTAGCGATATTCCGAAACGTATGCGATAAAGCCCTGATGCCGACGTGAGTCGCTCTCTTTATCGAGTATCGCCTTGTCCGCAAAATGGATCTTCACGCCCTTTTGCTTTGCGGAATAGACTATGCTTTTCGACTCCTCGTCGCGCATTCCGTTCTGAACGAGAAGTTTATCAATGGTTTTATCCGTCTTTAAAAGTTCCCTTACGGAATTTTTACCCTCTATTTTCATTATCGCCCTCGTAATTCAGTAAATATTCCAGCCGCTCGCGGTCGCCGATAAGATACAAATACCCAAAAACCGCCTCTATCCCCGTGGAATTGTTGTACTCGAAAGTTTTAGCGTGTTTGGGTCGAGTGTTCTTTTTCGCGTTTCTCGCGCGGCGAAAAATATCCGTTTCTTCCTCTGTCATTATCGGCAAAAGCACTTCCGAAAGTTTCGACTGTGCCTCCGCGCAGACGTGATTTGCGGCGAGTTTATTCAAATCGTTCGGTTTCATCTCACGCTCGGACAAAAGTTTTTGCCTTATGTATAGCGAATACACTGCGTCGCCTACGAACGCTAAATTTATTACGTTTAAATTTCTGACCTCAATTATAGTCATGTAACTATTATATCATAACTTATTTTATTTTTCAATTAAATCAAGGCAAAAAAAACTCCGCCAAGCGTCCGAAAGGACGCTTGGCGGAAAAGTTTATTCTTCGTATTCTATTCCGGACGTTTCACTCGCAGACTCATGCTCGGCAAGCCTTACCAAAACCGCGTCGTCGCCGATTCTGTCGATACAACAGAAATTGATTATCAGTTCCGAGCCGCCGAAAAACGAATTTTTCTTTCCCGGCACTATTATCCCCGATATTTTTCCGTCCGGAAACGATATTACGAGATCGGTTATTTTGCCTAAATTCCTGCCGTCCGCAACGTTTATCACGCACTTTTTCTTTATATCCGAATAGTTATACGTCATTTATATGCCTCTTTACATATTTATGACCTAAACAATCGAATTATACCGAACGAGCGAAAAGTTACATCTTGACGTATTGCTCTCTCGACGCGCCTACCGAAACGTAGGTTATTTTGCAACCCGTCGCCTTTTCGATATATTCTATGTAATCGACGGCGGCTTTAGGAAGATCTTCTTTCTTTCTGCAAGACGAAATGTCCTCTTTCCAACCCTTCATCTTGATAAATACCGGTTTGCACTTATCCAAAACGTCGGTAAACGGAAACTCGTCGATAACTTTGCCGTCCAATTCGTAGGCGCTGCAAATCTCGATTTCGTCCAAGCCCGTCAAGACGTCGAGTTTGGTGAGGGCGATTTCGGTAGCGCCTTGCATGCGTATTCCGTATTTGGACGCCACGACGTCGAAAGGTCCTACCCTTCTCGGTCTGCCGGTCGCCGCGCCGTATTCGCCGCCGGCTTGTCTTAACGCCTCGGCTTTTTCGCCGAAATACTCCGCGGTAAACGGTCCCTCGCCGACGCAGGTCGAATACGCCTTCATTATGCCTATCGCGTTATCCAACTTGTGGTTGGGAATCCCCGCGCCGATAGGCGCGTATGCGGAAATGGTGGACGACGACGAAGTGTACGGGTATATGCCGAAATCTATATCGCGGAGCGCGCCGAGTTGAGCCTCGAACATTATCTTCTTGCCCGCTTTTGCCGCCTCGTCCAGATATACCGACGTGTCGATCACGAAATCTTTTAATTTCCCGCCGTATTCCTCGAGATAGGCTATCATCTCTTCGGCTTTTATCGCCTCGTGCTTATATCCGCCCGCAATCAAGAGGTTTTTCCACTCGACTATGCCGTAAAGACTTTCTTTTAAAATATCGAAGTTTTTAAGTTCGCCCATGCGGAACGCCTTTTTAAGGTATTTATCGCCGTATATCGGCGCGATGCCCCTGAGCGTAGAGCCGAATTTCTTATCTTTAAGGCGCTGTTCTTCAAGCCCGTCCTGCAAGACGTTATACGGCATGCAAATAACCGCTTTTTCGGAAATTTTCAAGTTTTCCGGCGTTATCTTTATCCCCGCGTCGGTGAGTTTTTGCATTTCCCCAACGAGGTGTTTCAGGTCTATTACCATGCCGTTGCCCATTACGTTTACGACGTTTTCGCGAAGTATTCCGGACGGCAATAAATTCAATATAAACTTGCCTTTTTCGTTTATAACGGTATGCCCGGCGTTGTTTCCGCCTTGATACCTTACAACTATATCGTAATCTTCGGAAAGAAGATCTACCATTCTGCCTTTACCTTCGTCGCCCCAATTTATTCCGACTATCGAAGTCAACATTTTAAACCTCCGCTGCGCGGCCTTACGTTCTCTATCCGCGCGACCGTATAATATTTTACTATTTAACCCTCGCTTTGTCAAGCGTAGGCACGCTTGCGTAAGTTTTTTCTCATAAGTTTTTTTCAGACCTTAAAAAAAATCCAAAAACAGTTAAAAAACGTTTTCTTAAAACTTTGAAATGTGTTAAAATATCTATGGGGGCTTGAAAAATGTTTAAAATACTCATCGTCGAGGACGATTTCGGAACGAGAAAATTAATGAGCATAACTCTCAGAAACGCCGGGTTTTTGCCTATACCAGCCGAGAACAGCGCGGAGGGGCTTAGACTGTTCAACGAGAAAAATCCGGATCTCGTGATCGCGGATATTATGCTGCCCGACACGAGCGGATTTCGTCTTACCGAAAACATACGGAAAATCGATCCGGATATTCCGATCGTAATAGTTACGGCGAAACAATCGCCGTCGGATAAGCATTACGGATTTATGGTCGGAGCGGACGACTATCTTACCAAGCCCGTCGACGAAGAGGAACTCATTTTAAGAATCAAGGCGCTTATGCGCAGGGCGAAAGTCGCCGCCGAACAGAAAATAAGCGTCGGAAACCTCGAACTCGATTACACCGCGATGTCCGCCAAAGTGGACGGCAAAGCGGTGGAACTTACCCAAAAAGAGTTCTTGCTTTTGTTTAAACTCCTCTCTTCGCCCGGAAAAATCTTTACGAGAAACGAACTGATGGAGGACGTTTGGGGTTCTAACGAGAAAAACGACCATACCTTAAACGTTCACATAAACAGACTGAGAGAAAAACTCACCGATAAATGCACTATAGAGATAAAGTCTATGCGCGGACTCGGCTATAAGGCGGTAGCGACCGCATGAGCGCCAAAGACAAAAAAAGCGGCGGCGCAAAAAAACCCGGCAAGTTGTCGGATATCGCGCGCGGCGTAATTACGGCGCTCGTGTCGACGGGGTTTTTATTGTTCGTGTTCGCGGTCTGCGTGTTTACGGGCTCTATAGAAATACATATGGACAACGCGATATGGTTCGTCTTGTTCATATTCGTGACCTCCATCGCAGCCGGCGGATTTGTCAGCGGCGGATTCGTAAAAAGCAATTCCGCCGAGATAAAGGCAATATCCGACGCAATCGATAGAATTTGCAACGGACAGTACGACGTGCGCATTCCGGAACTATCGGATAAATACAAAAAAATACGCAAAAATATTTTGGATTTGGCAGATTATCTCAAGAAAGCCGAAAGCGCCAACAACGATTTCATAAACGACTTTTCTCACGAACTAAAAACGCCGATAGTCTCGATTCGCGGCTTTGCAAGGCTGCTAATTAAAGGCGGACTGACCGAAGAAGAAAAAAAAGAATATTTAAACGTAATCGCTCTCGAATCGGACAGACTCGTGGATTTGACCGCAGGCACTCTGCTACTCGATCGTTTGGATAACAACCGCGCCAAAGTCGAAGAAAAACTCTATAACGTATCCGAACAGTTAAGGCGTTGCATACTGATGTTGCAAGAGACGTGGGAGAAAAAGAACATAGACGTGAACGCGGACTTTTTGGAGTATTTTATCGTCAGCAACGAAGAACTCGTCAGTCAAATGTTTATAAACGTACTCCAAAACGCCATAAAGTTTTCTTACGACGGCGGGAAGATAACGGTTGCCGTGCAGGAAACCGATAAAAACGTCACCGTGCTTGTTTCCGATAAGGGCATGGGTATGGACGGCGACACGAAACGGCGTATGTTCGATAAATACTTCCGCGGCGACAAGTCCCGTTCCACCCCCGGGAACGGACTCGGGCTGGCGACCGTTAAAAAGATTGCCGAAGTACTTTCGGTCACTTTGAAAGTAGAAAGCAAAGAGGGTTTGGGAACCGACTTCTATATGATTTTCAAAAAATAGTTCGCTTAGCCGAGTGTGAATAGGTTGAACTTGCCGCAAAACGCGCCTTTTCGCGCCTTTTTCGTTCATCTTCCTCGTAGTACGGCAGTACGACTTCGTCATCTTCTCGAAAAATCCATCGAAAATCCGCCGTTTTGCGGTGCAA
>CAMOXE010000015.1 GCA_946628865.1 uncultured Clostridia bacterium
AGTTAAAAGTATACAGTCGTCGTAACTGTTGCCTACGCCGAAAGTAGACTCCCCGAGAGCCGCGACGTTCGCGTCGTTTGCGATTTTTACTTTTAAACCCGTCAGTTTGCTCACCGCTTCGGCTATTTTAACGTCTTTCCAATTCAAATTGTTTGAAAAAATGACCGTGCCGTTTTTGCTGTCGATCATTCCGGGAACGCCCAAACCGACTCCGCCGACGTCCGCAGTTGTCATCGACGCAGATTCAAGGAGAGATTTTATAAGTTCGGCGATATTTTCAATCACTCTGCCGGGTCCTTTATCCGCCTCGGTAGGAACTTTTCTTTCGACGATTATATTGCCTTTATCGTTCGCGATACCGCCCTTTATAAAAGTTCCGCCCAAATCGATACCGACGTATTTTTTTTCGTTTTTGTCGCCGTTTACCGTCTCGGTTTTCGACGGTACGGCATCATTAATCTTTTTCATTTGATTAATAGTATACTTTTTTTAAAAAATATTGTCAACGATTTTAACGCCGATTGACATTAAATATCCTATATGTTAAAATATATTCTATGATAGCGATTATCGCCGAAAAGCCGAGTCTTGCAAGAAATATAGTAGCGGGAATAGGCAAGGCGGAAAAGAAAAACGGTTACTTTATAAACGAAAAATATATCGTAACTTGGGCGTTCGGACATTTATTTACACTCTGCGACGTCGAGGACTATACGGGTAAAGCACAAAAAAGCGGCTGGACTTACGACGATCTGCCGTGTTTTCCCGACGAATTCAGGTTTAAACTCAAAAGCGACGACTCGGGAATAAAAAAGCAATTCGACACCATACGCGACGTCGTAAACCGCAAGGACGTTACCGAAATAGTGAACGCTGGGGACTCGGACAGAGAGGGGGAAATCATAGTTCGGCTATGCGTATTCAACGCCTTAAAAGAGAAAAAGCCGTTTTTCAGGCTCTGGCTACCCGACCAAACCCCGCAAACGGTCAAGAAAGCGCTTACGGAAATGAAACCGGAAACCGATTACGACGCACTCGCTAACGAAGGATTTTCGCGGACGTTCGTAGATTGGCTTTACGGTGTAAACTTAACGAGGTTCGCAACGCTTAAAACGGGGAAACTTTTAAGAGTCGGAAGAGTTATCGTGCCTATCGTCAAGGCAATATACGACCGCGACGCGGAAATAGAAAATTTTAAACCCGAAACGTATTACGCGCTCGTATCTTCTGCGGAAACGAACGGCGAGACGATAGAACTCGTATCCTCGTATAAATTCAAGGAAAACGAATTTGAAAAGGCTAAAATTTGCACGGAGCGTATGAACGCGCTTAAATGCGTCGTAAAAGACAAAAAGGCGGTTAAAGACAAAATATCGGCGGGAAAATTGTATTCCCTTACGAAACTTCAGAACGTTCTCGGGAAAAAATATAAAATGCCGATGGAAAAGAGCCTTGCGGTTGCGCAGAAACTCTACGAAGAAGGCTATATCAGTTATCCGAGAACAAACTCCGAATATCTCGCCGAAAACGAAAAGGACAAGATCTCAAAAATATTGTCCGACGTAAAAAATCTCGGCTACCCCGTAAAATTCAAGCACGCCAAAAACATATTCGACGACTCCAAAATAGAATCTCACTCCGCACTTACGCCGACTTACAAAATACCCGACAAGACTTCGCTTTCAAGCGACGAATATACGGTATACAAGACCATATTTCTAAGATTTGTAGCCGTATTTTGCGAAGAAGAGTGCGTACAGGAAAAAACCGAAATAGTTTTAAGCCTCGGCGGGAAAGAAGATTTTACTTTAAAAGGAAACTCAATCGTTACGCCCGGCTGGACTAAGTTCGACGGCGAAAAGAAAGACAAATTCTTACCGAAACTCGAAATAGGCGACGAAGTGAACGTAAATTTCCGCCCCGAAAAAAAACAGACTTCCCCGCCTAAGCACTACACGATCGAGACGCTCAACAATTATCTTAAAAACCCATTTAAAACCGAACTTTCATCGGATAACGACGAGGAAGATTACAAGGCGATATTCAAGGGCTTGGAACTCGGCACAGAGGCAACGCGAACGGGAATAATCGATAACGCCAAAAAAAGCGGTTATATATCCCTTAAAAAAGACGTTTACAAAATAGAGCCGGACGGGAAATATCTAATAGAAAGGCTTATTTCACTTAAGATTTCGATGGATAAATACAAAACGAGCGAACTCGGTCAAGCGCTTAAAAAAGTTTATCGCGGAGAAATAACCGTAAACGACAGCGTGGATATGGCAAAGCGCGAAATAGCCGAAATAATATCGGCAAACAAGATTGAAGACACCGGCGTTTACGGCGAAAAAATAGGCAAATGCCCCAAATGCGGAAAAGATATTATAAGGGGCAGATATTCCTACGGTTGTTCGGGCTACTCAAACGGCTGCGACTTCAGGATAAACTTTAACATTTTAAGCGCCACGATTTCAAAAGCCGACGCGATAAAACTGCTTGAAACGCGTTTCACCGACAAAATCGATTTTATTTCAAAAAAGGGAAAGAAGTTTAGTTGCGCGCTTAAATTAAACGATAAAAACGAAGTCGTTTTCGACATATAAAAATATGGTCGGCTCACCCGACCATATTTTTACGTCAATCGTAAAACATTATAAAATTACATTGTTTATCAGTATTTTTTGATTATATTACACATTTCGTCGTAACGCGACAGCATCTCTTTCACAAGTTTGAATTGTACTCTTGCGCGATCGAGGTTCTGCCCCTCTCTACCGGTTTTAAAATAAGTATCTCCGCTTAAGTAATCCCCCAAAAACCTTATACCGCATTCGTAAGTCATTAAAACCGCGCCCATGGGTAAATTCTTCTTTTCTTCCGCCGTAATCGAATCCCCGAACACGCTGAGATATCCGCGAGTATATACTTCAAACAAAGACATATCGAATTTAACCTTATCCGTATCCGGCTCGTCCTCTTTGCAAGGATTACAACCGAAACGTATAGAGTCTCCGAAATCGTATAGAATACTACCCGGCATCATCGTATCGAGATCAATCACGCATACCGCTTTATCGGTTTTCGTATCGATGAGGACGTTGTTTAATTTCGTATCGTTATGCGTAACGCGCGAAGGAATTAAATTCTTCGCCAGCAAGTCGACTATATGCGAAGTATATTTTTCTTGCTTTAACGCGAAAGCGATCTCGTCTTTAACCGACTTCGCTCTGCCGAGACCGTCTTTTTCAACCGCGGCGACAAAATCCGAAAAGCGCTTAACCGTATTATGAAAATTCGGCAAGACTTCAAAAAGTTGATCCGAATCGAAACTGTCTAAAAGTTGAGCGAATTTGCCGAAGGCAACGGCGCTCTCGTAAAAGTGTTCGGGTTTTTCCACTTTATCGTAACCTATAGCGTTTTCAATGAATATATATACTCTGTAATATTCGCCGTCCGACGTTTTATAATACGATTTGCCGTCTTTGCATTTTACGATGGTAAGGCTTTCGCGATCGGGATCTCCTCCGCTCGCGATTATTTTTTCGCGATTAAACTCCGTTACGAGTTTTATGTTGTTCATAAGCGCGTCGACGTTTGTAAACAATGCGGAATTAATCTTCTGCAGAATATAATTTACCGCCTTACCCCCGGACATCACCGTCGCTTTATACGTTCTGTTTATATGTCCGCTGCCGTAAGGCACGCACGAAACGTATTCGCCTGCAATTTCAAATTCGGAAAGTATTTCTTTAAAATCCATATTTTCACCTCGTAGGACGATTTTAACACTTAAAGCGCATATTTGTCAACGCGCAAAGTTCACAAAAAGCAAAACCGAACTTTTATATAAATTTTTTCTTATTTAATATCTACAAAAAAGTTGACTATTTGCATATAAAGAATTATAATGTTATATAGAGAAATTTGGATTTAAGGAGGTATATTCTAAAATTATGGAAACTTACGGTCTTGAGAAATTGGGAATTATCAATCCTCTGAACGTATATCGCAATCTTTCGCCCGCCGCGCTTACCGAAAAGGCATTGGCTCGCGGCGAAGGCAAACTTTCAAACAGCGGGGCGCTCGTAGTATATACGGGCAAATACACCGGTCGCTCCCCTAACGATAAATTTATCGTAGACAGCAACGGCGTGCATGACGATATCGCTTGGGGCAAAGTAAACGTGCCTATTTCGCAGGAAAAATTCGACGCTTTGTATGAAAAAGTCATAGCGTATTTGCAAAACAGAGAAATATTTATATTCGACGGCTTTGCGGGCGCGGATAAAAAGTACCGCAAATCGTTCAGAATCGTGAACGAACTCGCCTCTCAGAATTTATTTATCAGAGATTTACTTATTCGTCCCACGGCAGAAGAACTTAACGGCTTTAAGGAAGAGTTCACTATAATCGCCGCGCCCGGCTTTAAATGCATCCCGCAAAGAGACGGGGTAAACAGCGAAGCGGCGATAATAATCGACTATGAGAAAAAACTTGTACTTATCTGCGGCTCGCAATACGCAGGCGAGATAAAGAAGAGCGTATTCTCGGTCATGAACTACGTTATGCCGAAAGAATATAACGTATTCCCGATGCACTGCTCGGCAAACATCGGTAAAGACGGAAATTCCGCGGTATTTTTCGGTTTGTCCGGAACGGGCAAAACCACCCTTTCCGCAGACCCCGAAAGGAGCCTTATCGGCGACGACGAACACGGCTGGTCGGACGATTCGGTGTTCAACTTCGAGGGCGGTTGCTATGCAAAATGTATTAACCTTTCCAAAGAAAACGAACCCGAAATTTACAACGCGATAAAGTTCGGCTCGCTCGTTGAAAACGTCGTAATGGACGAAAATACGAGGGAATTCGATTTCAACGACGGTAAATACACCGAAAACACGAGAGTGGGCTATCCCATAAACTATATCCCGAACGCAGAACTCTCCGGAGTCGGCGCCACGCCGAAGGCTGTAATATTCCTTACAGCGGACGCGTTCGGCGTACTCCCGCCGATATCGAGGCTTACCCCCGAACAGGCAATGTATTATTTCGTTTCCGGTTACACTTCAAAACTTGCGGGAACCGAAAGAGGAATAACCGAACCGCAGCCTACGTTCTCGACTTGTTTCGGCGCACCGTTCCTCCCACTCGATCCGAGTAAATACGCGGCAATGCTCGAAGAAAAAATCGCAAAGAGCGGCGCTAAAGTATACCTCGTAAACACCGGCTGGACGGGCGGCGCTTACGGCGTAGGCTCGAGAATGAAACTCCGTTATACTCGCGCAATGGTTGCGGCTGCGCTTGACGGATCGCTTGAAAAAGCCGAATTCGTCAAAGACAGAATATTCGGTATGGACGTTCCGACGTCTTGTCCGAACTGCCCTGCCGAGGTAATGATACCCGAAAACGCGTGGGCTGACAAAAAGGCTTACGAAGATACGGCTAAAAAACTCGCAGCGTCCTTTAAAGAAAACTTTAAAAAGTACACGCATATGCCTAAGTCGGTAGTCGACGCAGGTCCGAAAGCGTAATAACAGTTTAAATAAACACAGCGCGCCTCAAAGCAAATGCTTTGAGGCGCGCTATTTTAATTAAAGTTATTCATCTATGGTTTCAAGCAGAAAACTTACGGGGCGAAACCCGTCGTTGCAGGAAATCATAGCGGACTTTTTATTCTTCATCCAACCGTCGTAAAAATCTTCCGCACCGCAGGCGAGCGCAGTTACAAACGGCGAGACCGAAGTCCAGGCACTCTCGCAAAACCCTTTCGGTTTTTCCGCGCCGACAGAGACAAATTCCTGTCCGACTTCCATATCGCAGGCGTGTTTTATCGGATTTTCGTATTCCGCTATCAAATCGTCGTATCTCGCAACGCGTTTTACCGTTATTCTAACCCTTTTCATAACCACCCAACTTCTCTGCGAGTTTAAAATAACTCTTTTCATCTACGCCGAAATATTCAATAAGCGTCTTATTGTCGTCAAAACTCTTCATTCCCGAACGAATATAGATATAACACGCGAGCGCGGGTATATCTTCCGCTGAAACGGTTGCGCCGTTTTCGCCGAGCGTTCGCTCCGCTTGCTCAGCCGTTAAAATAAGTTTACCGAACTTATCGCTAAACACCGCCGCTTTACCGAGCGCATAAGCGAACGCGCGCCTGAACGTCTCATTTTCGCATTTATACTCGGGAATTGTAATTCGCCTGAAAATATAACCGAAAACCACATCCGCGCCGCCCGTAAAGCCGTACTCGCACATAATGGACAATATCCTTTGCTTAACCTCGTCCGAAACCCCGGCGTCGATAAGCGCGTCGCGAAGTTTATCGTAATATTTATCCGCTCCCCGCGAGGCGATAAGTATCGCGAGCGCAACTTGTAAAGTCTTATTCTCTCCGCCGTATATCCAATCGACAATTTCGCCGAAGTCGCTCAGAAAATCCACGATCGATTTATCGTCGTACAATCGCTTTATTACTCCGACGCGGCGCGTCACTTCCTTTTCGGGCAGTTCAAAGTATGGCTCTATCCGTTTATATTCTATATTACCCATTGCGGCGGACTCGGATATATCGCGGTAAAATTTGGCTACGGGACCCGAAGTCAGAACGTATGAATACCTGAATTCCTCCTCCGCTTTATCGTAACGTTTCGCGTTATAAAATAAGATTCCGCGCAAAAACCTTACGTTTGAAATAAACTCCGTATTAAAAAGCAGAGTATCGCTATACGCCATAGCCTCGGCGGTCAGATTAAGGGAAATCAAGAGATGCAGTTTTTTATATTGTTCCTCTTCGTTGTCCGGCTTATAATTTATAGCTAAGTCCAGATACCTGCCCACTTCCCCTGCATATGCCGACGCCGCGCAGACATCTATGGCAACCGTAAGCGAATATACGCTTATTTCGCCTTTATCGATTGCGATTTTCGCCTCGCGGTACGCCTCGTCCGGCATTTTAAGATAATAATACGCATACGCTTTCGAGACTTCCGCCTTTTTATACGCCTCGCTCGTTTCGGGAATTTTATTCAGTTCGTCGATCGCGTCTCCGTATTCGCCGTTTAAAATCATAAACCGAGCGCTGTCAAGTATCTTCTCGTTTTCCTCTTCTTCGTTCGGCGGATAAACCACTTTATACTCCGCGTTTTTGCTC
>CAMOXE010000016.1 GCA_946628865.1 uncultured Clostridia bacterium
AAAGCGGCGAACGAGATGCGTGAAAGGCTGGAGGGCTTAATCGGGGACGTTTCGTCGATGTGGGTGTCGACGATACACTCTATGTGCGTGAGGATACTGCGCTCTACCGCGGACAAAATAGGCTACGACAAGGAGTTTTCCATTTATTCGGATGCAGATAAAGAGAAACTCGTAAAAAGAGTGATAGAAAGTCTTTCGCTCGATACGGACAGATTTTACAAACAGGCAAAATCGCTTATATCCTCTTGCAAGAACGTGAATATTACGCCGGAGCGTTTCGGCGAGGAGAATCCGCGTATGAAAGACGTGGGTAACTTAGTCAAGATAATGACTCGCTACGACGAGGAGTTAAAGCGCGCAAACGCTTTCGACTTCGACGATTTGCTCGTTAAAACGTATACGGTGCTTTCGCAGGACAAGGAGTCGTTGGATTATTATTCCGGAAAATTCAAATACATACACGTCGACGAGTTTCAGGACACCAACGCCGTGCAGTACAGTATAGTTAAATTGTTGTCCACGGGTCACGGCAACGTGTTCGTAGTCGGCGACGACGACCAGAGTATCTACGGCTGGCGCGGCGCGGATATAAGCAATATTTTGGATTTCGATAAAGATTTCAAGTCGGCAAAGGTCTATAAACTTGAAAGGAATTACCGATCCACCAAGAAGATACTCGATCTTGCGAATACGATAATCAGCCGTAACGCCAACAGAAGGGACAAGGTTTTATGGACGGAAAACTCGGACGGAGTAAATCCCGAAGTCTACCAAGCGGAGGACGAATCCGGAGAGGCGCAGTACACGGCTATACGGATAAAAAGTTTGGTAGACAGAGGTTATTCGTATTCCGACTTTGCGGTTTTGATGCGCATAAACGCGCTTTCGCGTTCTTACGAGCAGGAATTTATGAAGTACGGAATACCGTGCAAGGTGTACGGCGGATTTAAATTCTTCGAGCGTAAAGAGATAAAGGACCTGACTGCGTATTTGCGAATACTTGCAAATCCGTTGGACAACGAGGCACTTTTGAGGGTGATAAACGTTCCCAAGCGCGGAATAGGCGATAAGTCGATTTCAGCCGTCACGTCTTACGCGGACAGCCGCGGCTTTTCGTATTTCGACGGAATTTACGACGTTGACGAACTCGATTTGAACGCGGGCGCGAAATCCAAGATAAAGGCTTTCAAGGACGTTTTGGGAAAACTTATCGTAGACAAGGAAACGATGGATATTTCCGAACTCGTAAAATCCGTAATAGAACGCACTTCTTTTATGTCGGCTTTTTCAGACGATACCGAGGAAAATGCCGAAAAAAAAGCGAATATCGACGAATTCAGGAACTCCGTAGACGAATTTTTGCGTGCGAATCCCGGGGCGGGACTTACCGAATATTTAAACTCTATAACTTTAAGTTCGGATACCGACGAGATAAGCGACGGAAACTTCGTTACCCTCGCGACCGTTCACTCTGTAAAGGGACTCGAATATAATTGCGTGTTTATTTGCGGTCTGGATAAAGAACTTTTCCCGATAGAACGCGCCTACTCCGATCCCGACGAACTCGAAGAAGAACGCAGGCTTATGTACGTTGCGATAACTCGCGCGAAAGAGCGGTTGTATCTGACTCGCGCCAAGAGCAGGTATCTTTACGGTTCGAGACGGATGACGGTACGATCCGAATTTTTAGACGACCTCGCGGATAAACTCGGGCTGGTCAAGAAAGAATTCCGTTTTGCGGAAAGACCCCGCTACGACTACGACGACGGATATTCTTCGCGTTCGTATTCAGACCACGGCGACGGATATTCTTCGCGTTCGTATTCAGGCTACGGCGAGTCTCGGAAAGGAGGTACCGGCAGATCTAATTTCGGCGATTCGTCTTTCGGTTCGGGAAAAACTTACGGCGGAGGATATTCTTACGGCGGTTACGGCTCGGAGAAAAACGGCAAAACCCCGGTAAAGTCCTACGATATAACGAAAATAATATCCGAGCCTGCGGAAAAGCGGACCGAAAACGACGTTTCCATGTTTAAGACGGGTATGAAAGTCCGCCATAAAAGGTTTGGAGACGGCGTCATCGTGGATATAAAACAGTCGAAAGAATACGACGTGGCGGACGTGGCTTTTAAAGGCGTCGGCGTAAAATCGCTCATACTAAAGGTTGCGCCGATAGAGATAATAGGGTAAAAACATGGACAAAATGCGTGAACTCGTGGACTTGCTCAATAAATACGCAAGGGAATATTACGAACTTGACGCTCCCACGGTTTCGGACAGGGAGTACGACGCTTTGTACGACGAATTGAGGCGCATGGAGGAGGAGAGCGGTATAGTTCTTCCGGATTCTCCTACCCGCCGCGTCGGCGGCGAGCCTATTAGCGCGTTTAAAAAGCACGAGCATTTGAGCAGGCTGTATTCTTTGGATAAATCCGTAACGAAAGAACAACTCGAGGCGTTCGATCAAAGGGTGCGGAAAGTCTGCGATCCGACCTATACTGTGGAGTATAAGTTCGACGGCTTGACGATATGCCTTACCTACGATAACGGCGTTTTCGTCCGCGCTACGACGCGCGGCAACGGGGTCGTCGGCGAGGACGTAACCGCGCAAGTTCTCAAGATAAAGACCTTTCCGCTCGCGATAAACTATAAGGGAATACTTGAAGTCCAAGGCGAGGCGGTGATAAGGCTTTCCGTGCTTGAAAAGTATAACGAGACCGCCGACGAACCTTTGAAAAACGCCAGAAACGCGGTCGCGGGTGCTATTAGGAATTTAGATCCGAAAGAGACCGAGAAAAGACGACCCGAAATACTGTTTTACAACGTAAATCACGTTACGGAAAACTTCTTAAAAACACAAGAAGATATATTTGATTTTTTGAAATCGAACGGTTTTAAGACTTTTGACTTTTTAAGGGTATGCAAGACTTTGGAAGAGGTTGAAAACGCGATCGACGAAATAGAAGTCGGCAGAAAGACGATCGACGTTCTGACCGACGGCGCGGTGATAAAAGTGAACGATATTCCGTCGAGAGAATTACTCGGCTATACGGATAAATTTCCGCGTTGGGCAATGGCGTATAAGTTCGAGGCGGAAGAGGCGGAAACCACGCTGATAGGCGTGGTGTGGCAGGGGGGGAGAACCGGAAAACTGACTCCGCTCGGAATAGTCGAGCCGGTGGATCTCGGCGGGGCGACCGTAAAAAAAGCCACGCTCAATAATTACGGCGATATACTTAGAAAGCGCGTCGGTATAGGTTCTACGGTGCTGATACGGCGTAGCAACGAGGTTATCCCCGAGATACTCGGCGCGATAGACGGAAGTTTCGGCGAACCGATCAAAAAGCCGGAAACGTGTCCGTATTGCGGCGAAAAACTCGTTGAAACGGGCGCGAATATTTTTTGTCCCAACTACGATTGCAAGCCGAGGATCGTCGCAAGACTGACTAATTTTTCGCAAAAAGACGCTATGAATATAGAAGGTTTTTCCGAAATGACGGCGAATCAACTTTACGAGGCTTTCGGAACTAAAAACTATTCTGATTTATACTGTTTGACCGAGACCGAACTCTTAAAACTCGACGGATTTAAGGATAAAAAAGCGAAAAACCTCGCGAGCGCGATAGAAAAATCCAAGACGGTCGCATTTTCCGATTTTATCTTTGCGCTTGGGATAGACGGCGTCGGAAAAAAGACCTCTAAAGACCTGGCGGCGCACTTTGAAAGTCTGGACGCGCTCGCAAAGGCAAGCGTCGACGAACTCAAAGAGATAGACGAAATAGGCGAAGTAATAGCCGCCGCAATCTTTGACTTTTTCCGTAACGAAGAAAACCTTTCGGAGATCGATCGGCTTATGCTTTGCGGGGTTAATATAACTTACACGAAAAGACAAACGGCGGGCAGTTTTTCGGGCGAAAAGGTGGTTTTGACCGGAAGTCTGTCGTCGTATACGCGCGGCGAAGCCGCGAAACTTATCGAAGAACGCGGCGGAGAAATCTTGAGTTCGGTAACGAAATCTACTACGCTCGTAATCGCCGGCGAGGCTGCGGGCAGCAAACTCGAAAAGGCGAAGAACTTGGGCGTCAGGATTATAGACGAAGAAGAATTCAAACGTTTGTTATAATATATATTTTAATTAAATAACGTCAATACACTTGTAATTTGGAAAAAATTGTGTTAAAATAGCCGTTGGAGAAAAGATATGCAGAGCATGACCGGCTACGGTAAAGCCGAATACCGCGAAAACGGAATAAACATAACCGTCGAGATAAAGACGGTAAACAATAGATTTTTGGATTTGATACCGAAGTACCCGCGGGCGTTCGTTTCGATGGACGACGCTATAAGAAAGGCGGTGCAGGCAAAGATAAACCGCGGCAGAGCGGAACTCTTTATAACCTACGTCAACACGAGCGACAGCGGTAAAACGGTCGAGGCGGACGAAACGCTTGCGGGGATGTATGCCGAGATCGCGAAAAGGCTTTCGGAAAAATTCGGCTTGGAAAACGATTTCAAAGTAACCGCGCTTATGCGTTCGCCGGACGTTATAAACGAAACCGTTTCCGACGAATTCGGCGAAGAATTAAAGTCGAAAGTCATCTCTACATTAAACGAGGCGCTCGACCGTTTGAACGAAATGCGCTTGGTCGAGGGCGAAAAGTTAAAGACCGATATACTTTCAAGGTGCGCCGAGGCAATGCGACTCGTCGGCGAGATAGAGGCGCGCGCGCCCAAGATAAAAACCGAATACGAGGAAAAACTCCGTCAAAGGATAGAAGAAGTTTTAAACGGCGTAACCGTCGACGAAACTCGGCTTTTGCAAGAAACCGCGATATTTGCGGACAGATCGAATATAGACGAAGAAATAACACGGTTAAAAAGCCACGGCGCGCAACTTAAACAGATAGTTTCCGGCAGCGTTGACGTCGGGAAGAAACTCGACTTTTTAATGCAGGAGTTTAACAGAGAGGCGAATACGGTTTGTTCTAAGTCGAACGACGTAGAAATAACGAGATACGCTCTTGCGCTCAAAAACGAGATAGAAAAGATGAGAGAGCAAGTACAGAATATCGAATAAAGACGAAAAGGAGACAGATATGATAAATAATCCACCTATTGACGAATTGGCGGCAAAAGTAGGGTCCAAATACGCGCTTTGCGTAGTTGCGTCCAAGCGCGCGAGACAAATTATCGACCACGCGCAAAACCAAGGTCTGACGGATCTTCCCGGCAAGGTAAAGCCGCTCAGCGCCGCTGCGGAAGAGATCGAAGAGGGCAAAGTAACCGTTTCGAGGTACTGAAAGCGGGAGCATAAATCGGCGCAATTCTGCTTTGCGCCGGTTTTTTACAAGAGGACGTATGATTGCCGAAGTTATTGTAGACGTCGCGCACAGCGACGTGGATAAAGTTTTCGATTATAACATAATTTCAGACGATATAACTTTGGGCAGTCGCGTCGAAGTTCCTTTTGCGAACAGAAAAATCGAGGGATTCGTCATCAACGTCAAAAACACCAGCGAATTGCCGTCGGAAAAGTTAAAACCGATACTTCGGGCGATAGACGAGTTTCCCGCTATAAGCGAAAATAAACTCTTGCTCGCAAAATTTATAAAAGACAGGTATCACGTTCCGTTCGCGCTTGCGCTTAGGCTGTTCGTTCCGGCGGAACTTCGCGGCGGCAGGGTAAAGAAAAAAACCGTCGCCATGGCGTCGCTGTCCGCCGATTTTTCGCCTCGGGAGATGGTCGCCTCGCTCAGAAAAGGCTCGACCGCACAGGCAAACGCGATAGGCTATCTTGCGATCGAAAAGACCGCGCGCCTTTCTTCGCTTTCGGAAAAGTTCGGCGCGGGTGCGATAAAGAGCCTCAGAGAAAAAGGTTTTGTGACCGTAACCGAAGAGCGGGCGG
>CAMOXE010000017.1 GCA_946628865.1 uncultured Clostridia bacterium
AATCTCATAATTCTTGCCGCGCGGCCGTCCGTCGGTAAGACGACTTTTGCGATGAACATAGTGGAAAACATCGCGATAAAGGAAAAGGCGGTGTGCGCGGTTTTCGCGCTCGAAATGACGAAAGAAGAACTCGCGCAGAGGATGCTCTGTTCTGTCTCGAACGTCTCGGCTCAAGACGCGTTAAAGGGCAAACTCGCCGAGAGCGATTGGCAAGACCTTTGGAACGCGCAAAAACTGCTTAGCGAGACTAAAATAGTGGTGGACGATACGTCTATGACGACGTGTCCGGAAATACTGTCCAAATGCAGGCGGTTAAAGAGCAGGCTGGGGAGATTGGACCTTATAGTCGTCGACCATATCCAACTTATGAACGCGACGAAGCAGAGCGACAGCCGTCAGCAAGAAGTAACGGAAATATCGAGAGGGCTTAAAATGATAGCGAAAGAACTCGATATTCCGGTGCTTGCGCTTTCGCAACTTTCGCGTCAGGTGACGGGAAGAAAAGGTCAGCGTCCCGTGCTTTCGGACTTGAGAGAATCCGGCGCGATAGAGCAAGACGCGGACATAGTAATGTTTATACACCGTCCCGACCTTGCCGCAGACGAAAAGGAAAAATCCGACGGCAAAGTCAAAGACGGCGTGGCTGAAATAATACTCGCCAAGAACAGGTCCGGCGCGTGCGAGTCTTTCGAGTTGGTGTTCAAAGGCGAAAAATCCAAGTTTATCAACGCGCCGATGGGGTATATGAAAGATATGGCTCCGCCCCCGGAACGCAAGGCCAAAAAAACCAATTTTAACACCCCGCCGATGGGGTATATGAAAGATATGGCTCCGCCGCCGGAACGGAAGTCCAAAAAACCGCAGGGAAAACCCGACTTTGACGACGTTCCGCCACCGGAAGAGGCTCCGCCGGAGGAAGAAACGGTAAATGAAGTATTTTGATTTCGATACCGAGGTCGACGAAATAACAGACGCCTCGCTTGAAAAGGCAAAGACTATAATCTTATCGGACGGGCTTGTGGCGTTTCCGACCGAAACGGTGTACGGCTTAGGCGCGAACGCGTTTTCGGACTCGGCGATAAAAAAGATTTTCGAGGCGAAAGGCAGACCTCAAGACAATCCGCTCATCGTTCATATCGCCGAGGACTATCCGATAGACGAACTCGTCGAAGTCGATTACGACTATATATATAAATTAAGAGACGCGTTTTTGCCCGGACCGCTCACTATGGTCTATAGGAGCAAAGGCAAGGTAAGCCCTGTCGCGACCTGCGGTTTAGGCACGGTGGGGATAAGGATACCGAGATCGGTTGAGGCGAGACGATTTTTAAAGGCTGTAGGCGTTCCGATAGCCGCGCCGTCGGCAAACATTTCAAAGCACACAAGTCCCGTGACCGCAAAACACGTCTACGACGATATGAAAGGCAGAATTCCGCTGATATTAGACGGCGGCAAGTGCGACGGCGGGATAGAGAGTACGGTCTTAGACGTTACGACCGAAACCCCGACGATACTTCGGAGCGGGCTGGTTACTTACGAGATGATAAAAAGCGTCGTCGGGCGCTGTGCGTATTCTGAGAACAAGTCTACTGACAAAGTCAGAGCGCCCGGCATGAAATATGCGCACTATATGCCGTCTTGCGAGACCGCGCTGTTTAAAAGAGAAGAGGCGGCGGCTGCGCAAAAACTTTACGACGAATACGAAAAAAGCGGTAAGACTCCGTATTTTATGTGCGACGACGAAATGTCGAAAATAATTCGCGGCAGGGTGTTGCCGCTCGGCAAAACCGCGAAAGAGATAGCCTCGAACCTCTATTACAGGTTGCTCGAGGGCGAGGGCAAAGCGGATATAATAATAGCGTTTGACGTTTCGACGGGCGACGGAATCGACGAAGGAATAATGAATAGGCTTACAAAAGCATGTAGGAGACAAGTATGAAAGTTGCATTAGGATTCGATCATGCGGGCGTAAAGCGTAAAGCGCTCGTTATAGGTTGTCTTAAAAAGTTGGGAATAGATTACGAGGATTACGGTACTTATACCGAAGAATCCTGCAATTACGCCGAGTACGGCGCGAAAGTCGCTGAGGCGGTTGCCGAAAAGCGCGCGGACAAAGGCATTTTGGTCTGCGGAACGGGCATAGGCATGAGCATAGTTGCCAACAAAGTCCCGGGGATAAGGTGCGCGCATTGCACGGACGTGTTTTCCGCAAAGGCGACGCGGCAACACAACGACGCCAATATCTTAGCGATGGGCGAGCGCATAACCGACGAAGAAACCATGAAAGGAATAATCGAGGCGTTTTTCACGACCGAGTTCGAGGGCGGCAGGCACGAGGCGAGGATAGCGAAGATAACCGAGACCGAAAATAAATATCTGAAAAAAATATAAATATATAAAGGAGATAAAAAATGTCCAATTTACACCTTTTGAATCACCCGTTGATTCAGCACAAACTCTCTATGATGCGTCAAAAAGAGACGAACACGAAAGACTTCAAAGCGCTTGCGAACGAAATATCGCTTTTAATGGCGTATGAAGTAACGCGCAATCTTCCGCTTGAAGAAAAAGAGATCGAAACCCCGATCGCAAAGACCAAAGCGAAATTCCTTGCGGGGAGAACTATCGGCGTAGTTCCCATATTGAGAGCGGGACTGGGCATGGTGGACGGAATTTTAACGCTCGTTCCCAACGCCAAAGTAGGACATATCGGACTTTACAGAGACCCGAGAACTCATAAGCCCGTCGAATATTACTGCAAACTTCCCAAAGACGCGGAAGAGAGGACGTTAATAGTCGTCGATCCGATGCTTGCAACCGGCGGCAGCGCGGTCGCGGCGATACAGTTTATAAAAGACAGAGGTTGTAAAGACATAAAACTCATGAACCTCCTTGCGGCGCCCGAGGGCGTAAAGGCGGTAATGGACGCGCACCCGGACGTAGACATTTACGTTGCGGCGCTCGACGAAAAACTCAATGAAAACGCGTATATCGTACCGGGGCTCGGCGACGCGGGCGACAGACTGTTCGGCACGAAGTAAGGTGAGATTATGGAAAGAAAAGTAAGAAAAGCCGTAATACCCGTGGCGGGCTACGGCACGAGGTTTTTGCCTTTTACGAAGGCTGTTCCAAAGCCGATGCTCCCGATTTTAAATAAGCCCGCACTCCAGATAATAACCGAAGAAGTGGTGGAAAGCGGAATAACTGACGTATTGTTTATAGTCGGATATAAAAAAGAGATACTCGAAAGCCATTTCAAAGCCGCTCCCGAACTCGAAAAAATGCTCGAAGAAAAGGGCAAACTCGATTATTTAAAAGCGGTTAAGTATCCTGAAACGATGGCGAATATCAAATGCGTTATGCAGGAAGTCCAGAACGGTACGGCGAGCGCTATAGCGCTTGCGGAGGAATTTGCCGCGGGCGAGCCGTTTGCGGTGCTGTTCGGCGACGACGTAATGTATTCCGACGAAAAGCCGGTAACGAAACAACTCGTGGACGTCTACGAAAAGTACGGCAAGACGGTAATAGGTTGTCGTCGCGTCAGCATGGACGTTATATCGAAGTACGCCTCTATCGAATTTGACAAAGCGTTAGAAGAGGACGTATTCAATATGACCAAGGTTACCGAAAAACCGAAAAGAGAAGAGGCGAAGAGCGACCTTGCGCCGCTCGGAAGATACGTCTGCTCGCCGGATATTTTCGATATAATCCGCAATTTAAAGCCGGGCGCAAACGGCGAATATCAATTCACCGACGCGTTGGACGCTCAGGCAAAGACCACGGGCGCACTCGCGTATACCTTCAAAGGCGAACGCTACGATATGGGCGACAGGCTCGGCTACTTAAAGGCGAATATCGAATACGGGCTGAGGGACGGAGAACTCTCCGAAGAACTCAAAAAATACCTAAAAACTCTCGTATAGGAGACGCAGATGTATAGTGTCGGTTGGACGAAAGGCGCGTATCAGGCGCGGCTTAACGCAAAGAAAATATCCGAGAATTACAGGCTGAATTATATCGGTACGGAAGAGATAGTTTACGGACTGCTGTTTTTGCCGAAATGCCAGGCGTGTAAGATTCTTGCCGAAAGCGGGGTTAATAAGCAGAATTATCTTCCGCTGCTTAAAAAGACGTTTTCTTACGATTATTCCGCGGCTGCGCTTTCGTACACGCCGAACGCGAAGAGCGTTTTCGAGACCGCGAAGATAATAGCGGACGGCGCGGGGGTAAACTATATCTCCACCGAGCATATACTGCTTGCGATACTCAGACAAAGAGACTGTCGCGGCGCGGCTATCATAAAAGAACTTATAAAAGACACTTACGACTTGGAAACCACGCTTGCGCAGAGCATAATGCCCAAAATCCCGACAATAAGCGAAAGCGAAGAAACCGCCGAGCGTGAAACCGAGGAAAAAACGGAGGAGAACCCGCTCGACAGATTCGGCTACGACTTGACGCTTAAGGCTCTGCGCGGCGGGCTGGACCCGGTTATCGGCAGAGACGACGAGATACAACGGATAATCCGATCGCTTTCGCGGCGAACGAAAAACAGTCCGGTGCTTATCGGCGAACCCGGCGTGGGAAAAAGCGCGGTAGTCGAGGGACTTGCGATGGAAATAGCGAGCGGAAACGTTCCCGAGACCTTGCGCGGCAAGACAATATTTTCTCTCGACCTTTCAGGGCTTATCGCGGGCGCGAAATATCGCGGCGAATTTGAAGAGCGGTTTAAAAAGGCGATAGATTACGTCGTAAACCGCGGCGATATAATACTGTTTATCGACGAGATTCACAACATAATGGGCGCGGGCGGAAGCGGCGACGGCAATATGGATATGGCGGAAATGCTAAAGCCTATGCTTGCGCGCGGCGAACTGCAAACCATCGGCGCGACTACGTTAGACGAGTACAGACGGTATATCGAAA
>CAMOXE010000018.1 GCA_946628865.1 uncultured Clostridia bacterium
CGCGATAGCGAAGGGTTTAGAGCCGCTTGCCGACGTCATTTTGGCGCAGGATATAACTTCGGGCAAGATCGAGGATGTCGCCGCGCCGTACATAAACGCCGAACTCGGCGTAAAGGACGCGAAAGAGGCGATAGCCGGCGCGGAGGATATAATAGCCGAGCGCGTTTCCGACGACGCGGAACTGCGCAAAAAACTCCGTCGGATATACCTTAAAAACGGCGAGATTTCCTCGAAAATACAAAAAGAGGAAGAGGACGGCGCAAAGACTTACGAGATGTACGCCGATTATTCCGAACCTGTTTCCGAGATAAAATCGCACAGAGTGCTTGCCTTAAACCGCGGCGAGGACGAGGGGTATTTAAAGGTAAAAGTTACCATAGCCGAGGACTTTGCCGTGCGCGTATGCGAGATAGGTTTCGTAAAAGAAGGCAGTATCACGACGCCTTGCGTAAAGGCGGCGGTTGCGGATTCGTATAAGCGACTTATCCACCCGTCGATAGAGCGCGAGATACGAAATTACCTGACCGAAAACGCGCAGGAGCAGGCGATAAAGATGTTCGACGTAAACCTCCGTCCCCTTCTTATGCAGCCGCCCGTCAAAGACAAGGTTACGATGGGTTTCGACCCCGCGTACAGAACGGGTTGTAAGATAGCGGTCGTAGACGGAACGGGTAAAGTTTTGGCGACGACGGTCGTATATCCGACGCCTCCGCAAAGCAAGACCGAAGAGGCAAAAAAGGCGCTTAAAGAACTTATAGACAGGTTTTCTGTTGACGTAATATCGATAGGCAACGGCACGGCGTCAAAAGAATCGGAGATATTCGTTTCGGAAATGCTTAAAGATTACGGCGGCAAAGTAGCCTATGCGATAGTAAACGAGGCGGGCGCTTCGGTGTATTCGGGGTCTCCGCTTGCCGCAAAGGAATTTCCGCAGTACGACTTGACGCTGCGATCGGCAATATCGATAGCGCGCAGACTTCAGGATCCGCTTGCGGAACTCATAAAGATAGACCCGAAAGCGATAGGCGTAGGGCAGTATCAGCACGACATGCCGGAGGCTCGGCTGGACGCGGTACTCGACGGCGTTTTGGAGGACTGCGTAAATACGGTCGGAGTGGATTTGAATACCGCAAGTTCGGCGCTCCTTTCTCACGTCGCGGGCTTAAACGCGGGTATCGCGGAGAACGTAATAGCGTACAGAGAAGAAAACGGCAAGTTCACGTCGAGAAAAGAACTGCTTAAAGTCAAGAAACTCGGCGCGAAAGCCTACGAGCAATGCGCGGGATTTTTGCGTATAAGGGACGGCAAGAACATTTTGGACAACACCGCCGTGCATCCGGAGTCTTACGAGGCGACCGAAAAACTGTTAAAACTTTTCGGTTACGGCGACGAGGACGTCAAGGCGGGCAGAATTTCAGATATGCCGATGAGAATAAAAGAATACGGCGAAGAAAAAGCAGCGAAAGATTGCGGACTCGGCGTTCCGACGATGAAAGACGTAGTCGCGGAACTTTTAAAGCCCGGCAGGGACGTAAGAGACGATCTTCCCAAAACCGAATTGCGCTCCGACATAATGGATATGAGCGATTTAAAACCGGGCATGGAACTTACCGGCACGGTAAGGAACGTAATAGACTTCGGCGCGTTCATAGATATAGGCGTTCACCAAGACGGTCTGGTACACATCTCGGAACTGTCCGACGGCTACGTCAGACACCCGTCGGACGTGCTTAAAGTCGGGCAGATAGTAAAGGTAAAAGTACTCGGCGTAGACCTTAAAAAGAACAGGATAAGCCTGACTATGCGTAAAACGCCTAAAAACCGTTGACAAAACTCGATGATTTTGTTAAAATAAGAATCGGAAGTGAAAATTCCGATAAAAACGCGATTATTTGGAGGAAATATCATGGCAAATTTTGAAAAGATCGCCGCGCTTATCGCCGATCAACTCGGCAAAGACGTTTCGGAGATTAAGCCGGAAAGCGACATTATCAAGGATTTGGGTGCGGATTCTCTCGACGTAGTGCAAATGCTCATGGGTCTTGAAGAGGAATTCGGAATAACCGTATCCGAGGACGAGGCAAACGCTCTTAAAACCGTTGCGGATATCGTTGCGCTCGTAGACGGTCAATAATACCCGCTCGGCGAGGTTTACACAAGTAAAAGCAAAGGCGAATCGGCGCGCAAAACGCGTCGGTTCGTTTTTTTACTCTTTGCGACAAAAAAACGCATTTAAAGAGTTGTTAAAAAATTAATTGTATGATATAATAGACTTACTTATTTATTATGGGGAAGTAAAAGTGTCAGTGAAGAACAAGCGATCGAAAAGCCTGATATTTACCAAAGAACTTTGGGGTATGTTTTTGACGCTCGTAAGCGTAATCAGTCTGTTTTGTCTCATAACGGGCGACGCCGTTTTATACCCTTTCGGAGCATACGTTTCGGGGTTTTTTCTCGGCGTTTTCGGCTATTTCGCTTATCCCCTCGCGGTTTTTGCCGCCGTTTTCGGAGTGATGACCATTATCGGCAAAAAGCCTGCGGGTAAAAACGCGGCTATAACCGCGTTTTCGCTTGCGCTTGCCTTTATCAGCACGTTTTTCATACTCCACCTCGCTTTGTTTTCGACCGCAGACAAAACTTTCGGAGAGTACCTATCCGCTTGTTATGACCGCGGCGCCACTTCGCCGACCATGGGCGGAGCGGTAACGGGCGCGATTTTATACGGAACTTCGGCTCTCTTATCCGAAGTCGGAACTTTCTTATTGTTTTCGCTCGTACTTATCGTCTCTTTGACGGTAACTTTCAGAGATAAAATATTCGTCAAAAAGGAAACGCGGACCGATAGGGAAAGCGCAAGAGAAGAAAATCGCGGCGTGCAGCCCGTAAACGATTATTCAAACGCTCAAGCCTTTGGCGGTGAACGTGCCGAAACTTCGGAAATCCGACGTAAAAAGCGACTCGTCGTAGTCGGGGACAATACTTTTTCCCTTTCGGAGAACGAAAACAAACGCTCGGATAGCGGGAGTTATACCGGCAGTTACAGCGAAATGGTAAACGACGGCTACCGCGCCGACAGCGACTATAAAAAGCGTGAAGAAACGGTCGTATACGGCGATAAAAATCGAGACAACGACTTTAACGAGAGCGCGAGCGAGCGCTATTACGACGAGGACGTTTCGGACGACGACTTTAACGAAGAAGTGGCAATACCCAAAAACTATACCGACGAAGTCGAAAAGATGGGCGGTAACGCCGCGGACGATTTTGACGGAGTGGACGAGGACGCCGACGACGACGCCGAGGATATTTTGGTGGATTCTTCCGACTTCGGTTTAGACGACGAGCCTAAGCCCGCGCGGGACGATTATTTCCCATCGGCAAGAAAGACGGACGCCATAAAACCGCAGGAAGAGAGCGACGAAGTAAAGCGGGTGGAAGAAAAGAACGAAAACGGCAATCCGTTCGACGAGATGCCGCTGAATTTCAAGTACTCTGCGCCGCCCACGACGCTTTTGAAAAATTACGACCGCGCGGATAATTACGGCGAAGTCGAAATGTTCAAGAAGTTAAAAGCCGAGGCGATACTTAACGCCTTGAAACACCTCAGCGGAATCGAAACCACGATAGAGAACATAGTTCACGGACCTACGGTTACGCGTTTCGATATAAGAGTTCCGGAAAACGTTTCGATGAAGGCGATAACGAAGTACGTCGACGACATAAAATTGAGACTTCAATGCAAAAACGATATTCGTTTCGCTCCGGTTCCGGGGACGTCCTACCTTGGCTTGGAAGTTCCCAACGACAAGCAGTCTACCGTGGGGCTGAGATCCGTTATAGAGAGCGAAGAATTTATCGGCGCGGGAAGGGACGCGTTGGCTTTCGCGATAGGAAAAGACACGATCGGAAATCCCGTAATAACCGATCTTACGAAGATGCCGCACCTTTTGGTTGCGGGCGCGACGGGTACGGGCAAGAGCGTCGGATTAAACTCGCTGCTTATAAGTTTAATGTACAAGTATTCCCCGCAGGATTTGAGGTTTATAATAGTAGACCCAAAACAAGTCGAATTTTCTATGTTTGCGGGCATGCCGCACATGCTCTTCGACGAGATAATCTACGACGCGCCGAAAACCATCGCGATGCTCAATTGGGCGATAGACGAAATGGAATCTCGGTATTCGCTTTTCCGCGAGGCGCAGGTAAAGAACATTTTTGAATACAACATGCAGATAGATCCGCGCAAAGAACGCAAACTTGCGAAGATAGTCATTTTGATCGACGAATTTGCGGATCTGATGAGTACGGACAAAAAGAATATCGAAAGCAAGATCGCTCGTCTTGCGGCAAAAGCGCGGGCGGCGGGATTTTTCATGATCCTCGCCACGCAGCGTCCGTCGGTAAACATAATCGAAGGCTCTATAAAGACGAACTTCGTTTCGAGAATAGCGTTCAAGATGTCAAACGCCATCGATTCGCAGACCATATTAAACGAGATGGGCGCCGAAAAACTGTTAGGCAAAGGCGATTTACTGTATAAGGTGTGCGATATGCCGGTTCCCGAGCGCGCTCAAGGCGCGTTTATCGACACGAGCGAAATTAAAGACGTAGTAAATTATATCAAATCCAACAACGCCTCATACTTCAACGAAAAAGCCCTTCGCAAGATAAACGGCGAGGCGGAGCCGGGTATAGAGGTCGTAAACGGAAAAGACGCGCAAGACGGCGGCAAAGGCAAGGTAGGCAAAGACAATCTCTTCGCGCTGTATCTCGCGATAGAACTCGGGGAATTGTCTATATCTCTCCTTCAGCGCAAACTCCATTACGGATTTTCGCGTGCGGGCGCGCTGTGCGATTGGCTCGAAAGAAAGGGCTATATCGTCGATCTCGGCACCGGCAAGCGCAAAAAAGTGACGATAACGAAAGAAAAATTTGACGAACTGTACGGCGAAGATTTCTCGCTTGAGGAATACGAAGCCAAAATAATGTCTGAATCATGAACGAACTGAAGAAAAAATTCGGAGTAATATCGCTCGGATGCGATAAAAACAGGGTGGACACCGAAAAGATGCTCGCGCTTATCGGCGCGAACAATATCACGAGCGATATTTCCGACGCGGAGATAATCGTCGTCAATTCGTGCGCGTTTTTGGAAAGCGCGAGAAAAGAGGCGATAGATACTGTTTTCGAGTGCAACGAATACAGAAAAAACGGTAAACTCGAAAAGATAATCTTAACCGGCTGCCTGCCCGAAAAATTCATATCGGAACTATACGACGAGTTCAAAGAAGTAGACGTGTTTTTAGGCGTGAGGGACTACGAACTTCTTCCCGCCGCGCTCGAGGCGGCGTATAGGGGCGAGAGGGTAAATCTCGTCGGTAAAAACGCGGAGTTTAAAAAATCAAAACGCGTCTTGACCACTCCTTTGCATTACGCGTATTTAAAGATCGCCGACGGCTGCAACAACCACTGTACATATTGTCTTATTCCGTCGATACGCGGCAAGTA
>CAMOXE010000019.1 GCA_946628865.1 uncultured Clostridia bacterium
AACTTTCGCATTTTGCAAGCGGAGCTTTGCCGTCCGGCTTAAACTCGACGTCTTTCGGCAGATAAACCGGCAGATCTTTATACGGAACGGGTACGATGCCGCACTTTTCGCAGTGGATTACGGGTATCGGCGCGCCCCAATATCTTTGACGGGATACGAGCCAGTCGCGCAGTCTGTAATTGACTTTGGTCTGACCCTTATTCTCGCCGTAGAGTTTTTTAAGTATCGCCTTTCTCGCCTCTTCGGAAGTAAGCCCGTCGAACTCTCCGCTGTTGACCAAAATTCCGTCCTCGCAGTAGGGGAGTTCGTCGTCTTTGCCGCTATATACTACGACGTTTATCGGCAGGTCGTGTTTTTTAGCGAAAACGTAGTCTCTTTCATCGTGCGCCGCAACGCCCATTACCGCGCCCGTGCCGTAAGAATAGAGGACGTAATCCGCAACGAAAATCGGTACTTTTTTGCCGTTTATCGGGTTTATCGCGTATGCGCCGATAAACTCGCCCGTCTTTTCGCGGGCAGTCGAAAGCCTTTCTATCTCGTCGGTTTTCGCGGTTTCCTCTATGTATTTTTCGACCGCTTTAAGCCTATCGGGAGTAGTAAGTTTTTTAACCAACGGGTGTTCGGGCGCAAGCACGACGTAAGTTACGCCGAAAAGCGTATCCGCCCTTGTTGTGAACACCTTGAATTCGTCGCCGCTTTCGGTCGTGAACACCACTTCGCCGCCGACAGACTTTCCTATCCAGTTTTTCTGCATCGCCTTGGTCTTTTCGGGCCAGTCGAGGTCGCTGAGTTTTTGAAGTAATTCCTCGGCATAAGCGGTGATTTTGAAGAACCATTGCGTTAAGTCGCGTTTTATGACTTGCGTTCCGCAGCGTTCGCACTTTCCGTCTATCACCTGCTCGTTGGCAAGCACGGTGTTACAACTCGGACACCAGTTTACGGGCGCCTCTTTGCGGTACGCCAAACCGTTTTCATAAAGTTTTAAAAACAGCCATTGCGTCCATTTATAATAGTCCGGTAGGCAGGTTTTTATTTCGGCGTTCCAGTCGAACATCGCGCCCATCTTTTTCAGTTGTCCTTCCATGGTCTCGATATTCGCCAGTGTCGAAGTTTCGGGGTGAACGCCGGTCTTTATTGCGTAATTTTCCGCGGGCAGCCCGAACGCGTCAAAACCCATCGGCTCGAATACTTCGTAGCCCTTCATCTTCTTATAACGCGCAAAACTGTCGGTCAAGCCGTAATTATACCAATGCCCGAGGTGCAGTTTTGACGCCGAGGGGTAAGAAAACATTTCCAGACAATAAAACTTTTTGTCGATATTCTTTTTGTTGAAGTTATAAAGTTTGTCTTTTTCCCAAATTTTTTGCCATTTGGGTTCGATTACTTTCATATCCATATGCTTTCGTCTCCAAATCAAGGTTTATTATATCACATATAAAAATTTTTTTCTACCTTTTTACACGCGATATTTAAATTAATTTTGTGCGTAATGTCAAAAAAAAGATGACAATTATGCTCGATTATGCTATAATCATTTAGCGAGGTGCATATGGAAACGGAAGAACAGCCAAAATCCGTCGGCTGCGGAGAGTACGGTATCGAAAAAGACGATTTTATGAAATACGCCGAAAACGCCAACGTGAAAAAATTCAAAACGCTTGCGATGATATTTTTATCCGCCGCGTTTTATTCGATCGCGTTCCATTATTTCATTTCCCCGGGCAAATTCGCTCCCGGCGGTATCGGCGGTATTCTCGCTATGGCGCAGTTTCTTTTCAAAACCGAAAAAATATCGGTCGGTATCGATTTCAGCCCCTTTTTATTCGCGCTTTTAAATCTTCCGGTGCTTGCGGTGGCGTATAGGCGGCTCAGTAAAAAATTCGTTATCAACACCGCGATTACCGTAGCGCTTATATCGGTTTTGCTGTTTGCGCTTGACAATCTGGACCCCGAATACAAATTCTCTATAATCTCATCCGTCGACGAAAAGGACGACGTCGGCGTAAGGCTCGTCGCGGCGTTTATAGGCGGAGCGCTTTGCGGAGTTTCGCTCGCGTTTGCGTTCAAAGTGGACGCCTCTACGGGCGGCTCGGATATAGTCGGGGCGATGATCCAAAAGAAAAATCCGCATATAAGTATAGGCAATATCCTATTTGCGGTAAACGGAGTGATTCTCGCCGCCTCGTTTTTCGTCTACAAAGATAATTTTATGCCCATATTCCTTTCGCTTATTTATCTCACGGTAGACTCGCAGGTCTGCGATATGATCCTCCAAGGCGCGAAAAAAGGCTTGAAATTCGAGGTGATTACCGAACACCCGGAAGAGATTTCCCGCGAAGTGATAGTGACGCTCGGTCACGGCGTTACCGTTACTCCGGCGGTAGGCATGTTCGAGCATAAAAACAAGACTCTGCTCATATGTATTATCAAGCCGAGACAGATAGCGAAATTTCAACGCATAATCTCCAAATACCCAGAAACCTTCGCTTACGTCGGTCAGGTCAACGAGATAATCGGCAAATTCAACGACACCAAAAAGGAGACTGAAAGTGAATAAAAGACTGAAAACAAACTTGATAATCGGCGGTGCGGTCGCGCTCGTATTTTTCGCGGTTTTATGGATCGCAACTCTTTACGATTTTAAGATAAGTGCGGCTATAGCGCAATTAAACGGCAAAAACTACTATTCGGACAATTTCTTCGGCAGGTTTTTCGAGACTTTCGGCGAAACGCCCGACTATCTGTTTTTGGGTGTTAGCGGCGGACTTATTTTGCGCGCTTTGCCTAAAAAAATATCAAAAGGAAAGATACTTGTTTTGACCGAACTTGCGCTTATCGCGTTCATAATCGCGGTCTATTCATACATGGCTAAAAAAGTAATCGGTTACATATCCTCGCACGTCGAAAGCGTTGACGCGTTTTTTGACGGGAAAGCGAAAATTTGGGGAGTGGCCTTAGTATTCGGGCTTGCGATGTCCGCGGCGACGCTGCTACTCACATCGAAAGTAAAAGACGAAAAGTTGTCCGGGCTGTTCCTTTGGGCTTTATTGGTTCTGTTTGCCGTAGCAATCTCGCAAGGAGTGGTGCAGGGGATAAAACCGTTCGTATCGAGAATGCGTTACCGTGCGATATATGTGCTTAACGAGAACGGTCGCGGCGATCTTGCGAATTTCACCGAGTGGTATGTGTGGAACGGCAGAAAGACGGTATCGCCCGAGATGTTGGCGCTCGGGATAGGCAAGGACGCGTATAAGTCTTTTCCGTCCGGTCACACCTGCGGCGGAGCGATAGTTTTTACGCTTGCATTTTTGCCGGAGTTTTTGAAAACGGAAGAGAACTTACGCAGGAAATATTCGATTATAATTTGGGTTGTAACGACCGTATTCGTAGTCGTATTAGCGTATAGCCGTATCTTGATGGGTGCGCATTATTTAAGCGACGTACTGTTCGGCGGTTACGTTGCGTACATAGCGACGTTGATTTCCAAAAAGATAGTAAAAACGCTTGCCAAAAAATTCAAATTGTTGTAAAATAAACGAGAAAAGGAATTTTGCGCCGCAAAACGCGGTTCTGCGGCGCAAATAATAACGACGCGGGCGTAGTTTAGCGGTAAAATATGAGTTTCCCAAGCTTAGGTTGTGGGTTCGCAATAAGCGCAGCGTCATTATTGCCGAGGGGTCCCGTTTACGGGAAACGGCAAACTCCCATCGCTCGATGGGAGGAGATAAGAACAAGATAATAAATGCGGGCGTAGTTTAGCGGTAAAATATGAGCTTCCCAAGCTTAGGTTGTGGGTTCAACTCCCATCGCCCGCTCCATCTACACGATACGAAAATGCTATCGTGCGCAAAAACTCCTGTTTTTACAGGAGTTTTTGCTTGTCAATTTTTCGAAAAATATGTTTCGATTTTGGTGCTATTTTTTCGGCGTTTTTTAAAAAACGGGAGTTGAACTCACAAGTCGGCTATTCTTGACAATATGGCTTCGACGTGGTATAATATAATATGTATTATGGATAACAACAGTAAAAAGACGAAAATGCCGAGGGTAGAATGCCCCGTATGTGGCGAAAAAATTTACGGCAAAACGAACAAATGCCCTAAATGCGGAT
>CAMOXE010000020.1 GCA_946628865.1 uncultured Clostridia bacterium
ACTCACGCCTTTCCGGACGCAATCGCGGAAAAGACGGTAGATTTTTTGCGGAAAAAATCTAAGACAGTGCCGTTTTCTGACGGCAAATACTCGTCGCTGTCGGATAAAACAGCGGCGGCAGGAATAGATCTTGCCGTCGTCCTACCGGTCGTAACAAATCCCTCTTCCGCGAGTAAAATCAACGCGTTTGCCGCCGAAATCGACGAAAAAACGACTTATAGCCGCTTGTTTTCGTTCGGGGGCATACATCCCGATTGCGATAATTATAAAGAAATTTTAAACGATATAGCGCGTCTTTCACTTAAAGGCGTGAAGATACACCCCGCGTATCAGGGCGTTAAACTAAACGATATACGCTATAAACGCATAATCGGTTACGCCGAAGAACTCGGACTTATCACGATAACCCACGGCGGAAGAGATATAGGAATAGACGGCGACTTCGCAAGTCCCGAAATGGCGGAGGACGTATTAAACGACGTTCGCCCCGAAAAATTCGTCTTGGCGCATATGGGCGGCTGGGCGCAATGGAAAGAGGTCGAAAACAGACTTATAGGCAGACGCGTCTATCTCGACACCGCTTTTTGCTTGGACGATTTCGCCTACGAGGCTTTCGCAACCGAGCGTCAAGAAACTCTGTGCATCGAAGATTTTACGCGCATGGTAAAGCGGCACGACAGCGACAAAATTCTGTTCGGAACGGACAGTCCGTGGAGCGACCAACAAACTCAACTCGATTTTATCCGCTCTATGCCTTTTACAGCAAGCGAAAAAGAACAAATCCTCGGCTTAAACGCCGCAAAATTACTGAATATATAAGGAAAAAATGATGTTACTGCATGAAATTTTAGAAACGAACGCTAAAAATTACCCCTCGGACGTCGCGCTCGTGGAGTTAAACCCCGAAATAAGCGAAAAGAAAAAGACCACATGGCGGGAGTATTCGCTCGTCGAAGGAAACCCGACCGCGCCGTATCGGCGAGAGATAACCTGGAGCGTATTCGACGAAAAAGCCAACCGCGTGGCGAACATGCTGATAGCCCGCGGAGTTAAAAAGGGCGACAAAGTCGGAATACTGCTTATGAACTGTCTTGAGTGGCTGCCGATTTACTTCGGAATATTAAAAACAGGCGGCATCGCGGTTCCGCTGAATTTCAGGTATACCGCGGAGGAAATTCTTTACTGCATCGACCTCGCGCAAGTGAACATTTTAATGTTCGGCACAGAATTTATAGGCAGAATCGAGACTATCGCGGACGCTTTGGATAAGCGCTGCGTAACCTATTACGTCGGCGACAACACCTGCCCCGCGTTTGCGGACAACTACTTTATGCAAGTGAGCAATTACCCGTCTTCAAAGCCCTTTATCCCTCTTACCGAGGACGACGACGCGGCGATATATTTTTCGAGCGGAACGACGGGCTTTCCGAAAGCCATTTTACACGCGCACCGCGCGCTTATACATGCGGCGAGAGTTGAACAAAACCACCACGGTCAGACCCGCGACGACGTGTTTTTATGTATTCCGCCCCTCTATCACACGGGTGCGAAGATGCATTGGTTCGGAAGTCTTATATCCGCAAGCAAGGCGATACTTCTTCGCGGAACTACTCCCGAAACTATTTTAAGCGCCATATCCGACGAGGGCTGTACGATAGTCTGGCTACTCGTTCCGTGGGCGCAGGACATTTTGGAAAAACTCGACTATAAGTCGATTAACCTCGAAAATTACAACGTCAAACAGTTCAGACTTATGCATATAGGCGCACAGCCCGTGCCGCAAAGTCTTATTAAGCATTGGCAGGAATATTTCCCCGGTCAAGCCTACGACACGAACTACGGTTTAAGCGAATCGATAGGACCTGGCGCGGTCCATCTCGGTGTGGAAAATATCCGCAAAGTCGGCGCGATAGGACTTCCCGGGTACGGTTGGCAGGCGAAAATAGTCAAAGACGACGGAGTGACCGAGGTGGAAAAAGGCGAAGTCGGCGAACTCGCTTTAAAAGGTCCCGGGGTAATGAAATGCTACTACCGCAACCAAAAAGCGACCGATGAAGTCATGCGCGGCGAATGGCTGTTGACGGGCGATATGGCGCAACAGGACGACGAAGGCTTTTACTATCTTATAGATAGAAAAAAGGACGTCATCGTCTGCGGCGGCGAAAACCTCTACCCCGTCGAAATCGAAAATTTCCTGAGGAAATACCCCAAGATAAAAGACGTCGCTGTAATAGGACTTCCGGATAAACGTTTGGGCGAAATCGCGGCGGCGATAATAGAGATATACGCCGAGGAGACTTGTCAAAAAGACGAGATAGAAGAGTACGCAAAGGCGTTGCCGAGATATAAGCGTCCGCGCGAGATAATCTTTGCGAAAGTCCCGAGAAACGCCACCGGCAAGATAGAAAAACCGCTACTGAGAAAACTCTACAACGCGGATAAAATAGTGGACGAACAAAACCGTTCTTAGCCGAACCCGTTTAAAACAAATTTAAAAAAGAGGCAAAACAAATGGAAATAGTATTGTATGCAACAATGCTCGTCGTATTTTTCGGAGTAATGATCGCGATCGGTTTTTACTGTCGGAAAAAAACCAAATCCACAGACAATTTCCTGCTCGGCGGCAGAAAAGTAGGACCGTGGCTCACCGCGTTCGCTTACGGCACGTCGTACTTTTCGGCGGTCGTCTTTATCGGCTATGCGGGGCAGTTCGGTTACCGTTTCGGCGTCGCCTCTACCTGGATAGGCATAGGAAACGCCGTGATAGGCTCGCTCCTCGCCTGGGTAATACTCGGCAGACGCACGAGAATTATGACGAGGCACCTTAAAACCGCCACGATGTCCGACTTTTTCGGCAAGCGCTTTAACAGCGAGCCGCTTAAAATCGCCGCGGCGATAATCATATTTATATTCTTGATACCGTACACCGCGTCGCTGTATAACGGGCTTGCAAGGCTGTTTGAAATGGCGTTTGACGTCCCGTTTTGGGTATGCGTAGTCATAATGTCGGTTTTGACCGCGGTATACGTCATCGCGGGCGGATATATGGCTACCGCCATAAACGACTTTATTCAAGGGCTTATAATGCTCGTGGGAATCGTCGCCGTGATCGCGGCGGTAATAATGACTAACGGCGGCTGGAACGAGATATTTTTAAAACTCTCCTTAGTCAGCGACGAAACCGTTTCGGCACAAGCGGGAGTATTTACTTCATTCTTCGGTCCGGACGCCTTGGCGCTATTATTCGTAGTTATTCTTACCTCTCTCGGCACTTGGGGACTTCCGCAAATGGTGCAAAAATTCTACGCGATAAAAAACGAGGACGCGATCAAAAAAGGTACGATAATTTCCACGCTTTTCGCAATCGTAGTCGCAGGCGGCTGTTACTTCCTCGGCGGATTTTCAAGGCTCTACCCCGAAGCGGCGGCAAAGGGCTACGACGCGATTATTCCGTCTATGCTTTCAACGCTTTCGCCGATACTGATAGGGCTTGTAATCATACTCGTCCTTTCAGCATCTATGTCTACTCTTTCATCGCTTTCGATGACTTCGGCGTCGACGGTTACTTTAGACCTCATAAAGCCCGCAATGAAGAATAAGCCGGACGAAAAACGCGAGATTTTAATCATAAGAGGGCTTATAGCCGTATTTATCGCGATATCCGCCGCACTTGCCATATGGCAATACAACGCAGGCAGCGTCTTTATCGCGCAGATGATGGGCGTTTCCTGGGGAGCGCTCGCAGGCGCTTTCCTCGCTCCGTTTTTATACGGGTTATATAGCAAAAAGACGACGAAAGCCGCGGTATGGTTCAGTTTTATCTACGGCGTGGGCGTAATGGTTTTATATCTGCTATACTTCTTTGCCCTCAGAAACTATTTTACCCTCCCCGCGATTCTATCGTCCCCGCTTAACCTCGGCGCGTTGGTAATGCTTTCCGATTTGATTTTCGTCCCGATCATCAGTTTGTTTACTAAAAAACAAGACGAGAAGGAACTTGACGAGATGTTTGCTTGTTACGGAAAATCCGCAACGGTTCCCGCAAAAGAAGTTTTGACCGACGAAGAGTAAGAGTCGGGTTTAGCGGTTACGGCGCTCGCCGAAATGAGCGCAACCGACCGGCTTAAGGCTGTTTCAGATATAAAATCGACTTAAATGCACAAGTTAAAAGCCGAGAACGGATTTTATCCGTCCTCGGCTTTTTATTTATTGTTGAATTATACTATTAAGTGCAACACCATTTCGGTCAATCCCCACCTTCAAGAACGGCTACTTAAATACGAAAATCTGACCTGACGAAAAATAACTTACACACTTTACTTGACATTACCATCGAAAAAATCTGACAAAACTTATTTAACGTTTCTTAAAAGTCAAACTATTATCTGCTGAATATCTTGTTGATTTCTTTCACGTCTTGAATTACGAACGTCGGTTTTATTTCGCTTTCGTTGCAAACGGATATTGTCGTCTCGCCACTTAATACAAGTACAGTATCAACTCCGGCGTTTACTCCGGAGGCGATGTCCGTGTATATCCTGTCACCGATCACGACTGCGTCCTTTTTCTTGACTTTGAATTTCTTTATCACTTCTTCTATCATCAGCGAATTAGGCTTTCCGATAAATACCGGGGTTTTGCCCGTCGCCTTTTCTATTCCGAAACACATTGAGCCGCAATCGGGTATATACCCGAATTCCGTTGGACATACCCAGTCGGGATTGGTCGCGTAATACGGCACGTCTTTTAAAAGAGTTTTGCAAGTATTGGTGAGTTTTTCCGCCGTGAGGTCGGTGTCAAACGCCACGATGACGCATTTTGCGCCCTCGTCGTACTCGGTAGTTACGTTTAACCCCTCTTGTCTTAAATTGGCTATGAACGACTTCGTGCCTTGCGCGTAAATCAGTTCGTCACCAAATCTCTCTTTTA
>CAMOXE010000021.1 GCA_946628865.1 uncultured Clostridia bacterium
AACTGTAAATTTTTTACAAAAAGCAGCCCTCTGAAACGTTTCGTTTCAGAGGGCTGCAAAATTTATTTAAAAATCAAATATCCACTTCGTTTAAGAGATTTTCGTCGTTTTCGCGAAGTTCTTTCGGGACAACTATACTGTCGTAATGCAAGAAATATTTCCGCTTGTTTATAGTAAAATAATCCACTTCTTTGACACACGCCAAGAGCAGCGCCGCAAAAGGACCGAACAAAAGCGTACCCACGCCTAAAGTAAATACGCCGACGCTAAGCGAGAAATACAGTATCAGGACCGTAAGCACGAGGTATTCCGCGTACATTTTGCCGAAATAGCCCTTTTCGGACTTCAGCCCGCGAACTATCAAAGCCCACGTTTTGCCCTCGCCGCTTAAAACGTTCGTGGCGATTTGGCTCAGCACCGTGCGCGTCAGCGCGCCGACGGCGACGAAAGTCAACGCGACGACGAACACCGACAAAAGCGCCGATACACCCAAGAGGACTTTTGCAAGCGCTATCGCGACGGCGACCGTTACGACGTCGCATATCAATGTAATAAGTGCGTTTATAAGTTGATAAACGAGTATCTTTTTAAGGTTTTCTATAATCGTCGCGATAAAATGCGGACGGGAAAGCCCCGTCATGTATTCGCTCACGAGGATTATCAAAGCGCAGTCGCTTACGCCCGAAACGAATCTGAACGCGTAACTCGAAATAATTATTATTACCGCGGTCAAGGCAAGACTGCCGACGTTAGAAGAAAGATACGCGGTAAGTTTATCCAGCCGATCCGAAACTGCGACGAGAGACGTTTCTTGCCCCGCGTAAGCCGAGGCAAACGTCGCCTTTATCTCTTCCCATATCCCCGCCGCGCAGTCCAGCACGGGCTTTAAGCGGACGTTTAATATCAACCCGATAATTAAAGCGAACAGCGCGAACGCTATCGCTTTAAACAGCAGAGTTTTAAATACCAGCGAAAAATTCGCCACGGCAATTTTAAAAGCGTTTCTTATCCTCATATTATCCCTTTTCATCGCGGCACAGATCTTGTCTGAAATCGACCGCAAACTTATCCGCATTATAATAATCGACGTATAGCCGAACTTTTGAGCCGACGTGTATCAAATCGGAATTGAAGTAACCGAACTTCTTTTCATAAAAAGCGCCGTCATCGCCGAGAAAAGAAACGACGGCGGAAAATTTTGAAATTAAGCCTTTCGCCTCTGAAGTTTCAACCCGAGTTACCGTCGCCTCGACTTCTTTGCCGTCGCGTTTTTTAATCGCGAGCGAGATTTTGCCGAAAAGTGCCGAAACGGGCGCTTTCAACGCAATAAAAAACAGAAACGCGCCGACCGCGAAGAGCAGTACCGAGATAAAAGCATTGCGTTTTCCGTAAATAAAATCGTTCGGGTTTTCGGTTTTGTAAATTATCGGCACGGATTTACCGACCCGAAACCCCGCCTCGTAGGCGTTAAGTTCGCCGTAATAATCGGTGCCGTCGACGCTGAACCTTACGAAAACGTCGTGTTCGTAGTCGTCGCCGTCGTAATGCCCGTCGATTTTGGTTATTACAGCCTCCGTCTTGGCGCCGTTTTTCACGAAATCCGCGGTTCTGAAAAAGATTATAGCCGCAGCCGCCCAAAATATCGTTGCGACCGCTATTATCGGAAATAAATAGGAAAATCTCGACTTATTCACATCAACTCAACAAACAATACTTTACCATTATATCATTTTAATTCGATATTGTAAACGACTTTTCGGCAAAAAGAGGAAATTCTTTATTTCCTTATATATAAAGATATATGATATTTAATTGACTTTATCTGTGATTTTGAGATATAATATTGATTAATGAAAGCGAAAATAAGCGCACTGCAATTTATAGCGATAGGTTACATCGCGACTATATTGACGGGAAGTTTACTGCTCTGTCTCCCCTTCGCGGTTAAGGACGGGAACGCGGTAAGTTTTTTCGACGCGCTGTTTACTTCGACTTCCGCCACTTGCGTAACAGGACTTGTCGTTGCCGACACGTTTTCGCGTTGGACTTTGTTCGGACAGTTGACGATCCTCTTTCTTATACAGATAGGCGGGCTTGGGTTTATGACGGTCATGACGCTTTTATTCCTCGCTTTCGGGAAAAAAGTCGGGATATTCGAGCGGACCGTGCTGTTGCAATCCGCGGGCGCGTTCAACCTTTCGGGAGTAATAAAACTGATAAAACGGATACTCGTAATAACGCTCGCTTGCGAATTTTGCGGCGCGGCTTTGCTTTCAATCCGGTTTATACCCAAACTCGGAGCGGCGGAAGGCGTGTATTTTTCGATATTTCACTCGATTTCGGCATTTTGCAACGCGGGTTTCGACCTTATGGGCAAGTTCGAGCCGTCGTCGTCTTTGACGTTGTTCCGCGGCGACGTTTTGGTAAACCTCACGATCTGCGCCCTTATAACGGTAGGCGGGCTTGGATTTGTAGTCTGGAGCGACGTTATCGAAAACAAATTCGGATTTTCAAAATATCAACTCCACACGAAGATAGTTATAATAGTAAACTTTGCGCTTATAGCGGTCGGCGTAGCGGTGCTTATGACGTCGGATAGCGCCACGGCGTTTAAAGATATGCCGTTCGGCGAAAAACTTCTCGCGGCGCTTTTTCAGTCGGTATCGCCGAGAACCGCGGGCTTTAACACCGTGAATTATTCGGATATGAGCGAACTGGGCGCGCTTTTTACGACGGTACTGATGTTTATCGGGGGCAATCCCGGCTCTACGGCGGGAGGGGTAAAGACGACTACTATCGTAATAGTCTTTTTAAATCTATTGGCAACCGCCGAAAACAAAAACTCGGTAAAAGCGTTCGGACGCAGCGTAAGGTCCCAACTCGTGGCACAAGCCAACGCCTTGTTTTTGACGTATATAGCGGCAATATTGTTTGCGACCGGAATAATACTCGCTATCGAGCCGTATTCTCTTAAAGAAATTTTATTCGAGGTAACCTCGGCGCTGGGGACGGTCGGGCTCAGTTTCGGAATAACTTCGGCGCTGAGCGCCGTATCGAAATCGATACTCATACTTTTGATGTTCGCGGGGCGCATGGGCGCGTTTTCGTTGTTCGCGGTATTCTTCAAAACTCACGGCGCGGATAAAATAGAACTGCCGGAAGGAAAAATTTTAATAGGTTGATTATGAAAAACTTTTTAATAATAGGCATGGGCGAATTCGGCAAGCACATCGCCGAAGAGTTGGACAGACTCGGAAACGACGTCTTTATTATCGACAAAGAGAAAGTCAAAATAGAAGAACTTTCCGATAAATTCCACGACACTTTCATAGGGGACTGCACGAAAAGCGGAGTTTTAAAAGAACTCGGCGTATCGGCTTTCGACATGTGCGTAGTGGCTATCGGAGAGGACTTTCAGTCGTCGCTCGAAATCACCGCGCAACTGAAAGAACTCGGCGCGAAATACATTTTGGCGAAAGCGAGCAGCGAGATACAATGTAAGTTCCTTAAAATGGCGGGCGCGGACGAAACCGTATACGCCCAGCGCGACATCGCCGCCAAACTCGCCGTGAAATACAACGCGAGCAACGTTTTCGATTTTATCGAACTCGGCGACGATTACAGCATCTACGAATTTATGGTATCGCGTTGGACGGGTAAAACCATTCAGGAACTCGACGTGCGAAACAAATTCAATATAAATATAGTGGCAATCAAGAACCCGAACGGGGAAATGGCGGTTCCGGACGCCAAATACGAATTTTCGCAAGGCGACCACGCGATAGTATTCGGCAAGAAAAAAGACATAGATAAACTCGCGAAAAAGATTTAGTATGACCGCAATAGAATTCAAAGACGTAAACTTCTCATATCACGGCGAGGACGATCGCCCGTCGTCGCCCGTTCTTCAGGGCTTTTCCATGAAAATCGAGAAAGGCTCGTTCGTGGCGTTGCTCGGAAGAAACGGCAGCGGAAAGTCTACGCTCGCAAAACTTATAAACGGGCTTTTGACGCCCGACAGCGGGAGCATAACCGTACTCGGCTACGACGCGAAAGACCAAAAAAACATCTTTGAGATACGGAAACTCGTCGGCATGGTGTTCCAAAACCCCGACAACCAGCAAGTCGCGTCGATAGTAGAGGACGACATTGCTTTCGGACCGGAAAACGTGGGCATAGAACGCGAGGAAATCGGCAAAAGAATAGACTATGCGTTAAAAGCCACGGACATGGAAGAATTCAGATATTCGCAGGTATCGAGGCTTTCCGGCGGACAGAAACAGCGAATAGCCATCGCGGGCGCGCTCGCGCTGCTCCCCGAAATACTAATTTTGGACGAATCGACCTCGATGTTGGACCCGAAAGGCAGAGCGGAGATACTCGGCGTGGTAAGAACGCTGAATAAAGAAAAGAACATAACCGTAATAGACGTTACGCACTATATGGACGAGGCCGCG
>CAMOXE010000022.1 GCA_946628865.1 uncultured Clostridia bacterium
CACCGCGCGTTATAATCTCGCTCCCCACCTGAAGTTTTTCCATCTTGGAAAGTTTCGCTTTAGTCATAAACGCCTTTGCGGAAAGTCTGCCCGTGGTGTCGTCTATATCGATAACGTAATACGCCTTGCCGTTTTTCGTCGTCTTTTCGGTTATCTGCACGACCTTTCCGGCAAATATCGCCTCGCCCAAGACGTCGCCGCCGTCCGCAATATACGTCGCCTCGCCGCTTATTTCTTCGCCCCAAAGTTTTACGACGTCGCTTACTTTAAAAGTTCTGACCGTCGCGCGCTCTATCTCCGAAACGTTCCCGCGGCGAAGAACGCCGTCGTCGTATTCCGCTTTTCCCGTACTTACCGCTTTGCCGTCGAAATCCGCGCAATAAATATCGGACAAATGCGCGGAAACCCGCGATATTACGTCGTTTGCCTCCATATAAGCGCAAACGCCGTCGTCCGCGCTTATCGTAAACCTGCATAAATCCCCGAACACTTCAACCGTAACGTTTTCGGCGTTTACCGCGCTCGAAATCGATAAGAACTCGGTCTTGAAATAATCGAGTACGCTCTTTTTTACGAGTTCGCCGTCCGCTACGAGTTTTGTAAAATTGACCGAAACCGAAGAAAAGGTCTCGGGAACGTACTTTTTCAGTGTTTTTACGATTTTTTCTTTAGCGTCCGCGCTTACGGCGGTATTCGAGACAAAATCGAATACCGCTTCGCCGCGAGAGGGCGAAACGGTAACCTCTTTTAATTTTATTCGGCTTAAACTCTCGTTTTCAGCCTTTATTTCGTCTAAAATCATTTGCTCGGTATTATTCGACAAGTTTCTTGATTTCCTTTAAAAATTCTTCTTCGGCACGATCAAACGGTACTTTTTTATATATCTCGCCGCCTTTAAAAAACGCGCATACGCCTCCGCCGCCGGCTATACCCAAATCGCAGTCCTTAGCCTCTCCCGGACCGTTCACGACGCAGCCCATAACGGCGATTTTAAGCGGTTTTTTAATATCGGAAGTCAGCCTTTCGACTTTCTCGGCAAGACCTATGCTGTCGTATTCGGTTCTGCCGCACGTCGGACAGGAAATGACTTCGACGTAGTTTTTATCAAGCCCCGCAGCACGGAGTATGCGCTTTGCCGCTATTATCTCCTCTTTCGGGTCTGCGGTAAGCGAAACCCGGATAGTATCGCCTATCCCCTTTAACAGTAGCGCGCCTATGCCGATACTGCTTTTAACTACGCCCATACCGACGGTTCCCGCCTCGGTTACCCCGAGGTGCAACGGATAGTCGGTTTTTTTCGCTAAATACTCGTAGGTTTTTATCGTCAACGGCACGTCGGACGCTTTTGCGGATATTACTATATTGTCGACGCCGTGCTTTTCGAGTATCGCGACGTTTTTAAGCGCGCTTTCCGCGAGCGAAATTTCATTTTTACCGTACTTTTTAAGAAGTTCTTTTTCTACGCTGCCGCTGTTTGAGCCGACTCTTACCGCCGTGCCGCTGCGCTTTAACGCCTCAGCCACTTCTTCGACGTTCTTCTCGCTGCCGATATTCCCCGGGTTTATTCGTATTTTATCCACGCCCGCGTCGATCGCGCCGAGCGCGTATTTATAGTTGAAATGTATATCCGCGACGAGCGGCATCTTAATTCGATTTTTTATTTCTCGCAGCGCAGTCAAATCGTCGTCGTCTTTAACCGACACCCTTACGACGTCGCACCCCAAATCGTAAAAACCGCCGATTTGTCTTACAACTTCTTCGATTTTTGAAGTTTTTACGTTGCACATAGTCTGGATGGCGACCCTTGCGTTACCACCGATCGCGACAGATCCGACGCTCACCGACTTACTCATCTTACGCCCTCGTTCAATTCGTACAAGACTTTAAGTCCGTTTATCGTAAGTCGCCTGTCGATAACGTCGATACAGTTTGACTCTTTTTCGATTATTCCCGACATCCCGCCTGTAGCAACGACAAACGCGTCCTCCCTTTTGAGTTCGACTTTTATTTTTTTGACTATATTGTCAACAAGCCCCGCAAAGCCGAATATGATCCCCGCCTTCATACACGCGGCGGTATTTTTACCGATAATCGACTGCGGAGTATCGAGTTCGATGCTCGGCAAGTTTGCCGTGCCGTTTACGAGAGAATCGAGCGAGCCTTTTATTCCCGGCGCAATGACTACGCCGATAAGTTCGCCTGCCTCGGACACTATAACGAACGTCGTTGCAGTTCCGAAGTCGATACAAATAAGCGGTCTGCCCGCTTTACCATAGCGGTGTATGGCGCTTACGGTATCCACTATTATATCCGAGCCTACCTCTTTGCTGTTGTCGACTTTGATATTGAGTCCGGTCTTTATTCCGGGCCCCACGATTAACGGAGTAAGACCTAAATAATCTCGACACATATGCTCCATAGTATAATTCAGCGAGGGTATGACCGACGACATTATCGCGCCGCTTATTTCGTCTTTTCTGATATTTGCGGTTTTAAGCAAGTCCCTCACGATGACTCCGTATTCGTCGGAGGTTATATACTTTTGCGAAGAAACGCGGAAAGTCGCTTTTAACTCGTTTCCGTCGAAAACCGCGTATTTTATATTTGTATTACCTATATCTATACAAAAAATCATAATAAATCCTTACTGACTTTTCTTATCGCGATAACGAGAACGGGAACCAAAGTCGCTCCGCAGATAAATTCAATCAAGAAGTTGAAAGAAAGAATCGTCGAAAAGACGGCGGTTATTCCGCTGAAATCGAATATTGCATGCATAGAAAGAACCAACCCCGTGTTAGTCAGCCCCCCTGCCATGCCCGCTATCGAAAGCGGAAGATATTCCCTTACTATTTCCGACTTTGAGTTTTTAAATAGTTTTGCAAGTCCCGCGCCGACGTAATACGAAACTACGCCGATAAATATCCTCGGTAACACCGATATAAGCGGATTGTAAAACGCCGCGTATCCGACGATAAACGAGAGTATAAACGAAGATACGCCGAGGATAGTTCCGCCGACGAACATATCCGACTTTTTACCCCTTAAACACAGCGCTATCGCAAGCGGAATAGTCAAAAACGCCGGCGACGGGTTGATAAACGCGATAAAAACGTAGGTTTCAAGCATTAAAACCACGAAAACGAGCGCGGTCATAACGCCGAGGTATGCAATGTTTTTTGCTTTACTGTTCATGTTTTGCCTCCAATCGGGTTCGCAAAGCGATACCCGTAAGAAAAATAATATATTTGCTTGTCAGTCCCTTTCGGTAACTGCGTTTGCCTTATCTAAATTAAATCATTGTATTTTACTTAAATCCTCGTCAGGCGCATAGTATACTCCGTAATTCGGCTATCTTAAAATTTCTATCGCTTTTTTTCTGTCTTTTGCGGAAAAAACCGCGCTGCCCGCAACTAAAATATCGCAACCGCTTTCCGCAGCGAATTTTGCCGTTTCCTCGTTTATCCCGCCGTCGATCTCTATTTCGTACTTATACCCGTTTTCAGCCGCGAGTTCTCTCGCCCGCTTGCATTTAACCAAGACCTCCGCAATAAATTTTTGTCCGCCGAAACCGGGGAAAACGCTCATAACCAAAAATAAGTCGCATAACGGTAACAGCCTTTCCGCTCTTTCAATGGGAGTATCGGGATTGATCGCAAGCCCCGCCTTTACGCCGAGGGCTTTTATCGCATTTAATATCTCCTCCGCCTTTTCGCCGACAGCCTCGTAATGCACCGTTATATAATCCGCGCCCGCCTCCGCAAAACTTTTAATATATTTTTCGGGGTTTACTATCATTAAATGACAGTCGAGCGGAAGTGATGTTATCTTTCTGACGTCTTTTACCATCTTCATTCCGAAAGAAATGTTCGGAACGAATACTCCGTCCATCACGTCGAGATG
>CAMOXE010000023.1 GCA_946628865.1 uncultured Clostridia bacterium
CGAACGGAACAGTTTTCGCGTAAACTGCACTTCGGTATAGTCGAGGTCCTTGAAAATCTTGTTGGTGTTATCGAAATACAGCGACACTTCGCAGTATGAAAGCGATTTTCTGTTCTGCGTGCCGTTAAAGATAACGTCTTGCATGCTCGTGCCGCGCAGAGTCTTGGCGGACTGCTCGCCCAGCACCCACCTTACCGCGTCCGCAACGTTGCTCTTGCCGCAGCCGTTCGGTCCGACGATACACGTTACGCCGTTATCGAATTTTATCTCCTGCCTGTCCGCAAAAGACTTGAACCCTATAAGTTCTATCTTTTCAAAATTCACTTGGTTTTTCTCCCGATTTTGGTTGAGTTTTTGGATTTGTCCTTTGCAACGTATCGCTCGTAAGCGACTTTCGCCGCAGATTTCGTCGCCTCGGATTTGGTCTTACCGTTGCCGCTGCCCATCGCCTTGCCGTCTACCGTTACTTCCATATAAAAGATAGGGTCGTGCGGCGGTCCGCTCGTCTTTTTAAGGACGTATTCTATCTTGCCGAGTTTGTATTTTTGGACGTAGATCTGGAGCGCAGACTTGAAATCGGTTATCTTTATCGCCTCGGCGGTCTTTTTCTCGGCGGTTCTTACCGTCTTTTCGGAAAGCCGCGTCTTTGAAAATAAAAACGTCTTTACGAACTTTAACGCGTTATCTATTCCGCCGTCCATATATATTCCCGCGACTATTGCCTCGAATAAATTTTCGCATGCCGCGTCATGGTTTGCGACGTTTTTGCGCTCGCCCTCTCCGTATAATATGTATTCGTCAAGCCCGCCGCGCTTTACGGCGTTTGCAAGCGGCTCGCGGGATACGAGTTGTTGCTTGTACGCCGTGAGCAGCCCCTCGTCCGCCTGAGGAAACTTCTTTACGAGGTATTCCGCGGTTAAATATCCGAGTATGGAATCCCCGAAAAACTCCAGCCGCTCGTTGTTCTTGCCCTTGCCGTGTTCGTTTGAATACGACGAGTGCGTAAAACAAGTCCGAAGTAATTCCTTGTCTTTAAACGAATAGCCGAGTTTTTCCTCGCAATCGTGCATCAAAAATATCATTTTTCACCGCCGATCGCCGCTATTCCTTCTCTTATCTTGTCGCTTATATCCGTCTTGCTCGCCCGTTGCGCCTGAAGTATCGCGTTTTTAAACGATTCTTCGTTGGACGCGCCGTGCGCTTTTACCACTACTTGTTTCATGCCGAGCAGTACCGCTCCGCCGCGTTTGTTGTAGTCGAGGAAGTTTTTGAGGTTTTTGAACGCTTTTTTCATAAACAGCGCGCCGAAAACGGAAATCGGCGAAGATTTTATCTCTCTTTTAAGCGCCGACGTTATGCTCTTCGCCGCACCCTCTATCGACTTAAGCGCCACGTTGCCCGCAAATCCGTCCGAAACTATTACGTCGTAATCGCCGGACAAGATCTCGCGCGCCTCCATATTCCCGACGAAGTTTATTGACTTTTCCGCTTTCAAAAGTTCAAACGCCTCTTTCGTGAGCGCACAGCCTTTTTTGTCCTCCGTGCCGTTGGAAAGGAGCGCCACCCTCGGATTTTCGACTTGCATTATCTCGCGCATATACACGCTACCCATCACGGCGAACTGTAAAAGATTTATGGGCTTACAGTCTACGTTCGCGCCGCAGTCCAAAAGAATCGCTCCGCCGCCTTTCATCGTCGGAAGTATCGGCGAAAGCGCGGGTCTGTTCACGCCCTCTATCCTCTTCGTCAAAAGCACCGCCGCCGTAAGCACCGCGCCGGTCGACCCCGCGGACACGAACGCTTTCGCGTCCTCGTCGTCTTTTAAAATCTTTATAGCCTTTACCAGCGACGAATCCGACTTCTTCTTTATCGCCTCGACGGGCGACTCGTTACAGTCTATGACTTCGCTCGCGTTTACTACGCTTATCCTGCTTTTATCGTACTCTTTTTCGGAAAGAATTGCGGTTATCTCGTCTTCTTTTCCGACTATTACCGCCTCGAAGTCCTCTTCCTTTAGCGCCGCAAGCGTGCCGTCTATCATCGCGCCCGGCGAATTGTCCCCGCCGTATGCGTCTATTACTATCTTCATCTTCCGATCTCTCCTCAGTACTCAAGATTTCCGACCGTTCTCGGGAAAGGTATTACGTCGCGGATGTTCGCTATGCCCGTAAGATACATTATCATACGCTCGAACCCGAGCCCGTAACCGGAGTGCGTCGTTCCGCCGTATTTTCTGAGGTTTAAATACCAATCGTAGTCTTTCGGATTGAGACCGAGTTCGTCCATACGCTTTACCAAAACGTCCTCGCGCTCTTCCCTTTGACTGCCGCCGATAAGTTCACCGATCCCGGGGACTAAAAGATCCGCCGCCGCAACCGTCTTGCCGTCGTCGTTTAAGCGCATGTAAAACGCCTTTATCTCTTTCGGATAGTCGGTTAAAAACACCGGCTTTTTATAGACTTTTTCGGTTATGTAGCGTTCGTGTTCGCTCTGAAGGTCGCAACCCCAATAGACGGGGAACTCGAACTCGCTCTTGTGCGGCTCGAGAATCTTTATCGCCTCGGTATAACTAAGGCGCACGAAATCGCTTTCGACGACGTTTCTAAGTCTCTCTATAAGCCCGTTGTCGACGAAGTTGTTTAAAAATTCGAGTTCTTTTCCGCAAGTTGAGAAAACGTGATTGATAATGGACTTTACCATAGCCTCGGCTACGTCCATATCGTCGGAGAGATCGGCAAAAGCCATTTCCGGCTCTATCATCCAGAATTCAGCAGCGTGTCTCGCCGTGTTGCTGCGCTCCGCCCTGAAAGTCGGTCCGAACGTGTAGACGTTTCCGAACGCCATCGCGTAAGCCTCGGCGGACAACTGCCCCGAAACGGTAAGTGCCGCTTGCTTGCCGAAAAAGTCCTCGCCGTAGTTTACCGCTCCGTCTTTTTTGGGAACGTTTTCGAGCGGAAGAGTGGTTACTTGGAACATTGCGCCCGCGCCCTCGCAGTCGCTGCCCGTTATGAGCGGAGTATGAACGTATACGAACCCCCTCTCGTTGAAAAATTTATGTATCGCGAACGCCGCCTCGCTCCTTATGCGGAACACCGCGCCGAAAGTGTTGGTGCGCGGACGGAGATACGCTATTTCTCTTAAGTATTCGAGAGAGTGACGCTTTTTCTGTAGCGGATAGTCCGAAGTCGACGCACCCTCGACCCGTATCGCCGTCGCTTTCAGTTCGAGCGGCTGTTTCGCCTCGGGCGTGAGTTCTATTACCCCCGTAACGATAAGAGAACAGCCGACGTTCTGAGCGGCTATCTCGTCGTAATTTCCGAGTTTCTCGCGCTCGAAAACTACTTGCAGGTTTTTAAAATAACTGCCGTCGTTGAGTTCGATAAAGCCGAACGCCTTAGAGTCCCTTATAGTCCTCGCCCAACCCATTACGGTAACTTGCTTGCCGCCGAAATCTTCCGCCGCGGCAAAAACGTCTTTGATTAAAGTTCTTTTTTGCATAAAACGACCTCTTTGTTTGCCCATTTCGCATATTATTGCTATTATAATACTATAATAAATATTATATATTGTATCATACCCGACCGAAAAACACAACTAAATAAACGGACAAAAAAAATTCTCTCTGCAAAGCAAGCAGAGAGAATCCGGGGCTGAAATTTTAATACTCCTCTTCCTCGTCCTCCGGAATTATAACTTTCGTCGGTCTTTCGTCTTTTAAAGACATAATGTAGTTTTCATAGTCTTGTTCGGTCATTTTCCTTACCGGATGTTTCTTTTTCCTGCTCACGTCGAAGCCTCCTTGCGTGTTTGTTATTATTTTCGGTAACGCACGGGGTTTTTATACTAAAATTGCCTTGAAATATTTTTACGTTTTTGGTATAATATGTTTGATATGTCCGAACGCGGTTTCAAAATAAGGCGGATTATATTTGCCGCCATATATATCCTGCTGGCGGTTTTCGCGCTGATTCAGGCGGCTTTCCCCGCTGAGCAGTCCTCCGAGGTCTCGTCTGTGTTTACTTCCTTTGCCTCGCTTACGTTTTTCGGCGAAGAGGTTTCGGAAGTCACGATAATGCAAAAGACTTTGTCGTTTGAAGAGTTCGCGGGGTTTTTAAGAAAACTCGTGGGGCATTTCGGGCTGTTCGCGCTTATGGGCGCTTTCGGGTTTTTTGCGATTTATAAAGTTTTGAGAACGAAAAAAGTGCTGATAATCGACTTATTGACCACTTTTTCTATCGCCGTGCTTACGGAAACGATTCAAAGTTTCGTACCGACGAGAGCGGGGCTTATATCGGATATAGTACTCGATACGCAAGGCGCAATCGCCGCCGTGGCGCTTATCGTCGCGATAATTTCTCTTCACTCGAGAATTAAATACAAGCACCACAAACGACTTACTCTTTACGTCGCCGCACCGGCGATACTTTTCGCTATACTGCACCTTATATTCAACGCGGATAGTTTTTACACTTATTTTTGCTATATTCTGTATATATCTGTCGGCGCGGTTTCGATTTGCCTAACGGCGGCAGCGGATATTTTTTGATTACTTCGTCTTCGACGCCGAAAGGCGTTAAAAATAAAATATGAAAGGGGTAAAACAAATGAAACGGGAATTTAATTATCCGTCGTGCGACGGACTTACTCAGATACACGCGATCGAGTGGGTCCCCGAAACCGACGTGCGCGGAGTCATACAGATAGCGCACGGCATGGTCGAATTTATCGACCGCTACGACAGATTTGCGAGGTTTATGGCGTCTGAGGGTTTTTACGTCGTAGGTAACGACCACCTCGGACACGGCAAGTCCGTAACCGACGAATCGCGCCTCGGTTATTTCGCCAAACGCGACGGGAACTTTTGCGTACTCGGCGATATGAAAAAATTGAGGGAAATTGCCGCGGAAAAATACCCGAACGTCCCGTATTTTCTGCTCGGACACAGTATGGGTTCGTTCTTTTCAAGAGAGTTTATAGAAGAGTACGGCAAAGGACTGTCGGGCGCGATTATTATGGGAACCGGCTATCAAGCGCTCGCCACGCTCGATTTAGGCATAGCCCTGACGGCGGTTTTGCAAAAGATAAAGGGCGGACTATACCGCAGCAAGACGGTCAACAATATGGCGTTAGGCTCTTACAATAAGACTTTCGAGC
>CAMOXE010000024.1 GCA_946628865.1 uncultured Clostridia bacterium
CCCTCGTAATGGCCGCAAAGGAGCAATATCCTGTCTTTTTTAAGGAGTTCCTGCGCAACTTTTTGCGTAAAAGTCCTGCCTTTCGGCGAAGTGAAAATTCTGTGCGCTTTATGCTCGGGGTCGACCGTCTCTATCGCCGAATATATCGGCTGAGCCATCATCAGCATACACGCGCCGCCGCCGAAAGGAGAGTCATCGCACTTCTTGTGTTTATCTTCGGTGTAGTCGCGTATGTCCGTTATCACTATTTCGACTTTCCCGCCTTTCACCGCTCTGCCGATTATACTCTCTTTAAGCGGAGCAAACATTTCGGGAAAAAGAGTTAAGATATCAATCCTCATACAGCACTACCTCTGTAAACCTCTTCGCGTTTACGGTAACGGTCTTATTCTCCGTGTCGATTATAGGCTCTAAGTCCTTGATAAGCGGAAATACCGCGTAGCCCTCGTTCGTTAAAATGCGGTAATAGTCCACGTTGCCGGAAGTTATCTCTTCGACCACGCCTATCTCTTTCCCGCTCGTTAAAAAGACTTTCGAGCCGATTACGTCCGCGATGAAAAACCTGCCTTTCGGCACGGCTATTTCGGATTTTTTCGCCATTACCGATAAGCCGCGGAAACTTTCCGCGGCGTTTCGGTCATCGACGCCGATGAGTTTTATTATCGCCTCGTCTTTCCCGGAGGACTTAAAATCCGAAACGGGATATTCAGTCCCGCCGAGTTCTACCGATTTTATCGATTTAACCGAATTGAAATCGTCCGCAAACAAACGGATTTTAAGTTCGCCTTTAATGCCTTGCGGTTTAGCAACCGCGCCTATTTCTATTTTATCCATATTAAAAATATCAGGGCTGACGAATTTCAGCCCCGAATAATGAAAAGACTTATTCTTCGTCTTTTCCCTTGATCTCGATAGTGTATCTCTTGCCGGATTTGGCGGACGCCGCTTTTACTATCGCGCGCAACGCTTTCGCTATCTTGCCTTGTCTGCCGATAACTTTGCCCATATCTCCGCTTTCAAGCAATATCGCTATCTCGACGTTGTCGCCGTTTTCGGTAACTTTATACTCCACGGCGTCGGGATCGTCTATGAAATGACTTACGATATATTTAACAAGATCCAACATCTTTTATAACTACCTCGTATTACTTCTTTTTCTTCTTCGGGTTTGTCTTTGCGGGCGACAACTTCTCGGATTTCTCGATTATGCCGGCGTTTAACAAAAGCGCCCTTACCGTCTCGGTCGGCTGAACGCCTTTCGAGAGCCAATCTTTAGCCTTATCGCTATCGATTACGACGTCGGCGGGTTGAGTTGTCGGATTGTAATATCCTACCTTATCGATATACTCTCCGTCTCTCGCCTTTCTGCTGTCCACTACTACGATACGGTAAGTGGGAGATTTCTTGTCGCCAAGTCTCGTCAATCTCATTTTGACTGCCATTTTTCTATCCTCCGTTAAATAATTATCTTTTATAAATACTCGCCTTTCGGCGGTTTTATCGACTTATAGCCGAACTAAAACACAATTAAACGCGTTTCAGCGGCGTATTTACGGCGTATTTTCGCAAATTCTCGCTTGCCGTATTCGTCCGAACTAAAAAGGGAAACGCCCTCTTTTGTTCCGCATTTGTTTCATCATTTGTTTGGTCTGGTCGTACTGCTTTAAAAGTTGGTTTATCTCTTGAAGCGTCGTCCCGCTGCCTTTTGCTATCCGCGTCTTTCTGGAATAGTTAAGTATCGACGGATCGTTACGCTCTTTCTTCGTCATCGAAAGTATTATCGCCTTTACGCGCTCGATCTTTCTTTCGTCTATATCCGCGTCCGAAAGTTTTACGCCCGCGCCGAGTTTCATACCCATTCCGGGGAGCATTTCCAAAAGCCCTCTCGCGCCGCCCATCTTTTTCAGCATTGCGAACTGCTCTAAATAATCGTCGAGTGTGAAAGAATTCTCGCGGAATTTCTTCTCCATCTTGACGGCCTCTTCTTCGGTTACCGCCTCCTGCGCCTTTTCTATCAAGGATAAAACGTCGCCCATGCCGAGGATTCGGCTCGCCATTCTGTCCGGATAAAACGGCTCGAACTCTGTAAGTTTTTCGCCTACCGACGCAAATTTTATCGGTTTGCCCGTTACCGCTTTTACGGATAAACACGCTCCGCCGCGGGTATCGCCGTCGAGTTTGGTAAGCACTACGCCCGTTATCGCAAGCCTCTCGTTAAAGGTCTTGGCGACCGTGACCGCGTCTTGTCCTATCATCGAGTCAACCGTCAAGAGTATCTCGTCTACGCGTATCGCTTTAGTTATATTTTCGAGTTCTTGCATTAGGTTTTCGTCGATATGAAGTCTGCCCGCGGTATCTAAAATAACCGTGTCGTAGCCGTACTTTTTGGCGTATTCCACGCCGCTTTCGGCTATCTTTATCGGACTTATCTGCCCCATCTCGAAAACTTCGGTCTGCGCTTTTTCGCCCACTATTTTAAGTTGGTTTATTGCCGCCGGACGATACACGTCGCATGCAACGAGCAGCGGCTTTTTGCCTTGTTTTTTAAGATAGAGCGCGAGTTTGCCGCAAAGCGTGGTCTTGCCCGCGCCTTGAAGTCCGCACATCATTATCACCGTCGGCAAAGTCGGACTTACCGCAAGTTTCGCGTTCGTCGAACCCATCAGCGCGGTCAGTTCTTCGTTTACGATCTTTATTACTTGTTGCGCCGGACTTAAACTCTTTAAAATATCCTGCCCGACCGCTTTCTCGCTCACTTTCGCGATAAAATCCTTCGCTACCGCGATATTTACGTCGGCCTCTAATAACGCTATGCGCACTTCGCGCATCGCCTGCTTTATCTCGAGTTCTGTAAGTTTCCCCTTTTTCGTCATCTTGGAGAATATATGATTAAGTTTCTCGGATAAGCCTTTAAATACCGCCATTTCTATTCTCCCAAAATCTTCGCTATTTTTTTCTTTATATCTTCCCCGACCCCGAGCGCGTCAAGTTCCTCCGCTACCGCCTTTTTCTTGGCGTAAACCTTAAGTTTATCTTCAAAAGAACCGAGTTGCGTTTTCACGCTCGCTATGCAGTCGGACACGCTTTGACGGGATACGCCCTTTATCTCCGCTATCTCCCCGAGCGATAAGTCGAGCCGATAATACATATCGAATATCTCACGTTTGTTTTCGGTAAGGAGCATGCGATATTCGTCGAAAAGTCCGATTAAATACACTTTATCTTCAACCGACATCTCCTCGCCTACCCCCTCTATGCCGTATTATTATACACTATAACGAAACGACTGTCAAGCGTTTTCACTTGACAGTCGTGATTTTTATATTTTCTTTTTGAAAGCGCGGCGACGTTTATGTAATACGCTGTCGAATATCTTCCATTGATTCTGTATCGCTATATTGTCCTCGAGGTTTAAATTCGTTTCCGCATATTTTACCGTTCCGCCGGTGAGCATTTCCATTACCCCCCAAATAAGCGTACTGCTTATACCCCTTCTCGCATACTCGGGAAGTACGCCTATAAGCGCCAAATCTATTACCTCCGGCTTTTTAAGCGCTTTTAAAAGCCTTATTATCGCCGCGGGAGTAAGTCTGCCGCCCGACTTTTGCACCGCTTTCGCTATGGACGGGAAACATAACCCGAAACATACCACCTTGTCGTTCTCGTCGAGTATTACCGCGACGTACTTTATATCGACTATCAGTTTGAAGTTGTCGATAAGCATCTTCTTCATAGCCGGCGTGAACGGAACGGTCTGATATAAATTGACGTAGGTCTCGTCCAAAATATCGAAAAACGCGTCGGCGTAACGCTTTAAAAAGTCGTTGGTGTTTTTGGCGTAGCCGCGATGAAGTTTATACTTTTTCATCATCATGTCTGCTAATTTCGGTATGCGCTCGTCCACCTTTTCGGGCGCGGAAAGTTTCCTTTCCACCCAGTCCACGTCCTTGGTAAAGCCGTAATCTTCTATGAGTTTTTGGTAATACGGATAGTTGTACTGCTCTTCAAAAGTCGAAAGTTGGTCGAAACCCTCTATCAAAAGACCTTCTCTGTCGAGGTCGGAAAAACCCAAAGGTCCAACGAGTTCGTCCATTCCGCGTTCTTTCGCCCAGGCGGTCAGTTTATCGAAAAGCGCGTCCGAAACCTCGCGGTCGTCTATCGAATCGAAACGCGTAAAACGCACTTGTTTCTGATTCCATTTTTTGTTGGCGGCTTTTTGTAAAATTCCGTGAATCCTACCCACCATTTTGCCGTCTTTATAGGCATTATAAAACACTGATTCGGCTTGGTCGCAATATATATTCTTCGAGCCGAAAAGTTTTTTCTCGTCGCCGTATAAAAGCGGCACGAAATACGGGTTGCCTTTATAGAGTTTAAGCGGAAATTCGATAAACTCTTTCTGTTGTTTTCTCGTTTGTACTTCTCTTATTTCTATCATATTACGCCTCTATCTGTGTTTTGCGTGGAAAGATACGCCCACGCAGTCGGGACCGCAGTGGCTGCCCGCAGTCGGGTTTAGCACTAAATATTCGATATTTACGTTCGGGTACTTTTCCTTTAACATATCGCCTAAAAGGCGCGCCGATTCCTCGGCGTCCGCATGAGTAATTATTACTCTGTGAGCGGCGATGTCTTCTTGCAAATCTTCAACGTAGTTTAAAATCTTGGCGAGAACTCCGCGTTTGCCGCGGGCTTTGTCGACGGACTTCATTATTCCGTCCTCCGCCATATTGATTATCGGCTTTATTCCGAGTAAATTGCCCATAAACGCCGTTATTCCGGGCACTCTGCCGCTGCGCCTGAAAAACGAAAGATCCTCTGCAAAGAAATATACGGCGAATTTATATATCTCGGTTTCGCCCCACTTTAAAATCTCTTCCACCGTAGCGCCGCGAAGATACATATCCCCGATTTCTTCCAACATGTTTAAACTGCCTATGGATATCGCTTTCGTGTCGAGAAGATACAGCGTTCTTTCGGGGTATTTTGCCTTTAATTCGTCGTAGGCTATATTCATTGCGCTGAACGTGCCGCTCATCGCCGACGAGAAGTGGACGTATAAAATATCCTTCCCCTCTTTGAAAAACGGCTCGAAATAGCCGATATATTTTTCGGGGCTTAATCCGCTGGTCTTGGGCGTTGCGCCGGACCTTAAACGCGAATAAAACCCGCGATAGTCGAATACGTCGAAATCTTCGTAAGGATAAATCTCCTTTTCATCGATCGAATACGGCATGCTGATCAGGTTATAGCCGTATTTTTTCGCAATCTCCGGAGTTATTTCCTCGTCCGTATCCGCAAATAAAACGTACATCCTTCCCTCCTTAACGCACATTTTCACGAAGTCAACACAATTATTATACACTTATGTTAACTCTTTGTCAACGGAATTAAGTTATTTCCTATGAACGAATTCGGTTATCGCTCTGCGCTCGAAGTGTCTTGGCGAGGGTGCGCAGGTTTCCGTCGGGTATCCGATCGCGATAAGGCATCTCGGTCTTAAATTTGCGGGCATACCCGATACTTTAATTAGCGCGTCCGGGTCAAACCTGCAGATATAAATACTTCCAAGCCCGTATTCGGTACTCGCGTACATTAAAGTCGTCGCGATTATGCCTATATCCTGCAACGTAGACGGCTCGCCGCTGAACGGGTTTTTCCATGCCTTTTCTTCGTCCGAACACACCGCGAAAACGGTCGGTGCGCCGTAAACGTTCGCGCTCGCCGCCTCGAGGTCTTTTAAACTCTCGCCCTCGTAAACGTAAATCTCATACGGCTGATTGTTCTTCGCCGTCGGCGCTACGCGCGCAAGGTCGAGTATTGCCGAAATCTTCTCCTCTTCGACTTTTATATCCGAAAATGCTCTTACCGAATACCTTTCTCTGCATATTTGCTCGAAATCCATATTTTCTCACTCCGTTATACATTATATAATATTTATTGTCGTGCGCTTTTAAAACTCTTTTCTTCCTCTTCGGTCATATACCGCCAAGCGCCTTCGGCAATATCCCCCAAAACTATATCCCCGAACCGTATGCGCCTAAGCGCTATTATCTTATTTCCCCTCGCCCCGAAAAGCCTTTTTATCTCGTGATACTTACCCTCGGTAAGTATTATTCTGCCCTCGTTGTCGTTTAATCGCACTATACGGCAACTTTTCGTAGTGTAACCGTCTTTTAAAGTTATGCCGCGCTCTATCGCGGAAACGTCCGCGTCGGAATATGCGTCCGCAGTTTTGAACGAATATTCCTTTTCGACGTGCCGCTTAGGCGAAAGCGCGGCGTGCGCCGACGCTCCGTCGTTCGTTAAAACCACAAGCCCCGTGGTGTCTTTATCGAGCCTGCCACAAGGAAATAAATCGTATTTTTTTAACTCCGTCGGCAACAAGTCGATAACCGTTTTATCTGCGGCGTCCTCCGTAGCGCTCACGACGCCGATCGGCTTATTAACGAGTATATAGACGTACTTTTTATAAAATACACGCTCGCCGTTAAGCGTTATCACGTCGCTCGATTCGTCGATTTTCACGTCGGCTTTTTTCACGGTAACGCCGTTTACCGCTATCTCTCCGTTTTTAACGCATTTAGAGCATTGAGTTCTGGATAAAATCTTTTGCTCGGAGAAAAATTTATCAAGCCTCATAAGGATATAAGTCCGTTTTTATACATTTCGTTTATGGCGGACAGTATCCCGATTTTGGCGTGATAATAAGTCAATCCGCCCTGAAAGAATACCGCATACGGCTCTTTTATCGGGCCGTCGGCGGAAAGTTCGATAGACGAGCCTTGAACGAACGCACCCGCCGCCATTATCACTTGACTGTCGTAGCCGGGCATATCCCAAGGTATCGGCGTAACGTAACTGTCTACCGGAGCGGCGGACTGAATACCCTTGCAAAACGCGAGCATCGCCTCTTCGCTTTTAAGTTCTACGGCTTGAATAATGTCGTAGCGCTCTTCGTTTCCGTTCGGAACGCATTTATAGCCGAGTTTTTCAAAGGCATTGGCTGCAAAAATCGCGCCTTTGAGCGCGCCCGCAACCACCGTCGGCGCTAAAAACAAGCCTTGATAGAAACTCTGCATAACTCCGAGGCTCGCTCCGACTTCCTGTCCGAGTCCCGGCGCGGACAGACGATAACCGCAACGGTCGACGAGTTCTTTTTTTCCGCAGATATATCCGCCGATAGGCGCCAAGCCTCCGCCCGGATTTTTAATCAGCGATCCGACGACCATATCCGCCCCGACTTCGGACGGCTCTTTCTCTTCCACGAATTCGCCGTAGCAGTTGTCCACCATAACGATGACGCTCGGCTTTATTTTCTTGATAAAGGCTATCAACTCGCCTATTCTCTTTACCGAAAGCGTCGGACGCGTCTGATAACCTTTACTTCTTTGTATCGTTATCATTTTCGTCTTTTCGTTTATCGCTTTTTCGATATTTTTATAGTCGAAATCGCCGTTTGGCAAAAGGTCTACCTGGCGGTAACTTACGCCGTATTCTTTTAAAGAACACTTCGACGGTCTGATACCTATTACTTCTTCTAAAGTATCGTAAGGCTTGCCGACGGGGGATAAAAGTTCGTCGCCGGGAAGGAGATTAGCGGACAGCGCAACCGTAAGCGCATGCGTGCCGCAGACTATTTGCGGACGAACGAGCGCCGCCTCGGTGCGAAACACTTCCGCGTAAACTTTTTCTATCTTATCTCTTCCGAGGTCGTTGTAGCCGTAACCGGTAGTCGCGGCAAAACAAGCCGCGTCCACGCGGTTATTGCGCATAGCGGCTAAAACTTTTATCTGGTTTATTTCGGCTATCTCGTCGATTTTCTCAAATCCGGTTTTTAAATCCTTTAAAATTTCTTCGCCGAAATCAAAAACCTTTCCGTCTATTCCTGCGTTTATGTAACTGTATTTCGTTTCCATAATATAATAATATCATCTTTAAGTTTTTTTTGCAAACGAAAACCGCCCGTTAGCCAAGTCAATTCATATCCGAACTCGTTTAAACGGCGTAATTTCGGCGTATTTTCACAAATTTTCGCTTGTAGTACTTGTATACGACTGCGTTCGTCTTTGTAAAAACCCACTTGAAATTAC
>CAMOXE010000025.1 GCA_946628865.1 uncultured Clostridia bacterium
ATAGATACGAGCGGCAGTCATTTGACGGTTGCCGTCGGAGGAGAAAAACGCGCGGTCGGGTTCATTAAAGACTGCGCGCTTTCGCATTCGGTCGTTTTAATGGACGAGATCGAACGGGTTTTAAGCGAGGCGGGTATCGCGTTAGACGACGTCGAAGTTTTTGCCTGCGCCACGGGCCCCGGATCTTTTACGGGAATAAGGATAGGCATTGCGACGATTAAGGCTTTATCTTACGCCAAATCCAAGAAAGTTCTTAATGTAACCTCTTTCGAGACGCTCGCATACAATGTTATAAGTAAAAAGCGCAAACTGTTACTTATCGGCGCGCGGCACGGGAATTATTACGTTTCCGAATTTTCGGCGGACAACGAGGAGATAACTCCTCCGTCGTTTATGAGCGAGGAAGAAATAAAGGCTCTGCCGCATTTCGCCGAATACGAGATAATATCCGACGAAACGACTTCGTTTAATTCTACGGTTGCGGACGTTAAAGACGGTTTTATTAAAGCGGTAGAGGCTAATATCGACAAGGCAACGGACGACAGAGAAAGTCTCGTTCCGCTCTACGTCAAAAAGAGTCAGGCGGAAGAAGAATTATGAATATCCGAAAGTGGGCGTTTACGGACAATAAGGCGATTGAAAAACTTGAAAAAGCCTATTTTGAAGATCCGTGGAACATGCAGATGTTATCGGGCAGTTTCTTACTCGATAACTTTATCGGATACGTCGCCGAGGACGGCGGGGAGATAAAGGGCTACGTCGGCGCGACTTATTGTCTTGACGAGGGCGAAATTCTTTTGGTCGCCGTCAAGTCTGACGTAAGGCGTAAAGGCGTGGCGAGCCAACTTCTCGAAAAAGTCGAAACCGAGTTATGCGATAAAGGCGTAAATAGGATTTTGCTCGAAGTAAGGCGTTCTAACGCCGCGGCGATAAGGTGTTACGAAAAATTCGGGTTTACGATACTTACGGTAAGGAAGGGTTATTATCAAGGTAAAGAGGACGCGCTTATAATGGAGAAAAAACGCGATTAATACGACTATAGCGGGACTTAGCGCCATTGAAGAGGGAAAAGGAAAGACTTTGCTCTTTTTGCACGGGTATCTTTCGTGTAAGGAAAGTTTTATTTATCAATTGAAATTTTTTTCAAAGTATTACAGGGTCGTTGCTGTGGACATGACGGGGTTCGGAAACAGTCCGCCCATGGATAGACCTTATGACTTAGACGATTATGCGAGCGAAATCAAGCGCGTTATCGACGAACTCGGCGTCGAAAAAGCGGACGTGATTGCCCACTCGTTCGGCGCGAGAGTTTTGGTTAAACTTCTGAAAAGCGAAAAGCGTATAGATAAAGTCGTTTTGACGGGCGCAGCGGGTTTAAAGCCGCGCGTAAGGATCAAGTATTTTATAAAGTCAACCGCGTTTAAGATACTTAAAAGATTTATAAAAAGGGAAAAACTGAGAAGATTTTACTCTGCGGATTATTTGGCGCTTTCGCCTGTCATGCGCGAGAGTTTCAAACTGATAATAAGTGAAGATTTAACAACCGAATATGCCGAAATAGGCAGAAAAACGCTGCTCGTTTTCGGTAAAAAAGATAAAGAAACGCCGCTTTCTGCGGCAAAACGAATGAAAAGGCTCGTAAAGGGGAGCAGACTTATCGTTTTGCCGAGAGAGGGGCATTTTTGTTTCTCGGAAAATCCCGCGGCTTTTAACGGTGCGGTGTTTTCGTTTTTGATGGAGAAGTGATAAATGTATTTATGGATTATAGTTTCGGCGACGCTTTCGGCGTATTGCACGGCGGTATTCATCGACGCGGCGGCGGTGTTTCAGCAATGCGGATATAAAACCAAAGACTATTTCGTATGGCTCAATAAAACGAGAAAACGCAGACTTGCGAAGATTTTGTTTTCGATCTCGTTAATGGCGGCGTTAATCGTCTTAAAGACTGCTTTTTATTTCGATTTAGTATCTTACGCCGTACTTTGCGGCGTGTGTCTGTACATATGCGCATATATCGTATGCGGAGGAATGAAATTAAGGGTAAAGCCGAAATTTACTTTCAGGTTTACGAGAATAATCGCACTGTCGTTTATTCTTTTCGGCGCTCTTTCGTTTTTTATAGATTACCTGGGAGTGAAACTTTTTACGGCGGAAATACAATATTCGGCGATCTTAGTGCCGCTTTATCCGTACTTTATTGCTTTTTCCTCACTCGTTTTAACTCCTTACGAAAAGTTAAGATTTAAGTTTTCGGTTGTAAAATGTAAGAAACGGATAGAGTGCAAAAACGGATTGATAAAGATAGGAATAACGGGCAGTTGCGGTAAAACGTCCGTTAAAAATTATCTGGCCGAAATGCTTGCTTACGACTATAAAACTTACATAACGCCCAAGTCTTTCAATACTCCGCTCGGAATATGTATGGCGGTCGAAAAAATGCCGCAAGATACCGAGGTTTTTATAGCCGAAATGGGCGCTAGGCGGTTAGGGGATATTAAGTTTTTGACGGATATGGTCAGACCGCAAATCGGAATAATCACCGCGATATGCGAGCAACATATGGAGACTTTTTTATCCGTTGAAAACGTAAAAAACGCGAAATACGAACTCATAGAGGGGCTTAGACTAGGCGGAACGGCGATTTTTTCCGCGGATAGCGTCGGCAGTCAAGAACTTTACGATAGGGCGGAAATAAGGAAAATATCCGCAGGGATATGCGGCGAAAACGTTTCCGCGGAGAGCGTTAAAATAACCGGGAGAGGTACGGCTTTTTATCTTAAAATCGGCGGGGTTAAATATTTTGCCGAAACAAAACTCTTAGGCAGACATAACGTTACGGATATTTGTCTGGCGGCAGCCGCCGCGACCGAACTCGGCGTTAAGCCGACGAGGATAATTTCGGCGATATATAGGCTTAAACCTCCGCCGCACAGGCTGGAACTTTCCGAAACCGATAGCGGTGTCGCGATAATCGACGACGGATACAACGCGAATATAGAAGGCGTAAAGAGCGCGGCGGAAGTTATTGATGAGTTCGACGGAGAAAAATTCGCCGTCGTATCCGGCATAGTCGAAGGCGGCGATCAGACGCGCGTACTTAACGAAGAAGTCGGTCGGATTTTGAAAAATTCGGCGGATAGTTTAATTGCGGTCGGCGCGTATTCGGACCATATAGCGAGAGGCGCTCGGGGAGGTAAATGCAAAGTCGTTAAATTTGCGGATTTAAGCGGAGCAAAAGACTATTTAAAGGGTAAAGTCAAGCGCGGCGACGTAGTCGTTTTTATCAACGATTTGCCGGACAGATATTTATGATTTAAGGAGAAAGTATGAAAAATATTTTGGTTTTTTACGGCGGAGTATCCTGCGAACACGATATTTCCGTTATAACGGGCGTAATGGCGCTTAACGCGCTTAAAGGAACGAATTATTCTCCGACGCCGATCTATATAGACAAAAACGGAGAGTGGTACAGCGGCGAAAAACTATTCGATACGGCGTTTTATTCGCATTTCGACGTAAAGAAAGTCAAAAAAGTTACGCTTTTGCCTCAAAATACAGAGTTGTACGAGGTAAAAAACGGCAAACTGAAACAAATTTTAAAGGTTGACGCCGCGCTGAATTGCATGCACGGATTAAACGGGGAGGACGGCTCGCTTAGCGGGCTTATGCAACTATGCAAAATTCCGTTTGCCGCTCCGCCGACGTTCGCTTCGTCGCTCGCGATGGATAAGTATTATACGAAAATAGTTCTGGCGGGACTCGACGTGGCGTGCCTGCCTTACGTCAGAATTTGTAAAGACACCTTTTTAAAAAGCAGAAACTTCGTGCTTAAATATATTAAAGGCAGGCTTGGCTATCCGGTTATCGTAAAACCCGAAAATTTGGGCAGCAGTATCGGAATATCTAAAGCCTCGAACGACGGCGAGGCGGTAACGGCGCTTAGCGAAGCGTTTCGCTACGACGGCAAGGTAGTCGTCGAAAAGGCGCTTGAAAATTTCAGGGAGATAAATTGCGCTTGCTATAAATCCGGCGACAGGTATTTCGTTTCCGAATGCGAAGAGCCTGTCGTGAGCGGGAAGTTCCTTACTTTCGACGACAAGTATTCGACTCCGACCGAAAAAAAATTCCCCGCGCCGCTCGATAAAAAACTTTCCGCGGAGATAAAGGGTATCGTAAAATACATATATAAGAAATTGGACTTTAAGGGCGTGGTCAGAATGGATTTTCTTCTCATTGGAGATAAAGTCTATTTAAACGAGATAAATTCCGTACCCGGCTCGTTGGCGTATTATCTGTTTTGCGATACAACCGAAAAACTCGGCGATTTTATAGGGGTTCTGATAGAGGACGCCATTGACGAATTTATAAAATTCAAATCCAACGATTTTACTTTTAAAAGCGACGTGCTGTCTTTCGGCGGAGGGATAAAAGGCGGTAAAGCGGGGAACAAATAGTCGCGCGAAAACATAATATAAAATAGCGGCAAAAGAAAACCGTATAAGTGTTGCCGCAAAATTCACAAAGGAGAAATTATGTTTTCGGTAACGGGAAACGCTTTATTCTGGCTTGCGTTTATTTTTCTGGCAACGACTATAGGTTCGGGACTGACTTTCATCTTTCCGAATAAACTTACCGAAAAGATTTTCCCGGTTCTGTCCGGCTTTTCGGTCGGCGTAATGATAGCGGCAAGCGTGTGGTCACTTCTTATTCCGTCGATAGAGCGGTCCGCGTTCAGCGGAGCAATGAAGGTGTTCGAGGCGACTTTGGGTTTTGTGCTTGGCGGAGCGTTTATGGCTGTAACGGCTATAGCGTTCCCCGGCGACAGCGCCGAAAAGTCAAATCTGAGACTTTTTACCGCAATTACCATGCACAACATCCCCGAGGGCTTGGCGGTGGGCTTTGCGTTCGGCGGCGCGGCGCTTGGCGCTCTGCCGATAGCCGCCGCGATCTCCGTGGCGTTCGGAATAGGCATACAGAATATTCCCGAAGGGTCGGCTATCTCGCTCTCATCGAGGAAAACAATGAGAAAGGGCAAGGCGTTCTTTTTCGGAATGCTCAGCGGCGCGGTTGAGCCGATCGCGGGTATTTTAGGATATTTCTTTTCGGAATTCGTCGCCGTGCTTTTGCC
>CAMOXE010000026.1 GCA_946628865.1 uncultured Clostridia bacterium
CCGTGCGTCGTCTTTGATAGACAAGCAGACGCATATCGACACTTTGGTGGAAGTCCTCAGAATGATCCAGAACGACAACGAATCGCTTTTCGGCGTAACCTTACACGTTACCGTATATCCCGAAGAAAATGCGACGATCGACGAGATAAGGACGACGAAGAAAAACATCAAGCGTATTTTTGCCGAAGAGGGCTTTGACCTGGTTGATAACTATTTCCGCCAGACGAACGCGTTTATTTCGTCAAATCTTTCGCGTTTAGACGTTATGACGGAATTTCAACGCGCGATTCATTCCGGCTCAGTTGCCGCTGTGTTCCCGTTCGTATTGTCCAACGTAATGGACGACACGGGGTGTATTTTGGGTACCGAAAACGGCTATCCCGTAGTCGTGGACTTTTTCAAGCGAGACTACGAGCGCGTAAACTCTAACGTAGTCGTTATAGGCAAATCCGGGTCGGGCAAATCCTTTGCCACGAAAACGGTTTTGACGCAACTCAGCGCCGAGAACGCCAAAATATTCATATTAGACCCCGAGAACGAGTATCAGGCGCTCGCTAAAAACCTCGGCGGACGCATAATCGACGTCGGCACGGCGGCGGAAGGGAGAATAAACCCGTTCCACGTCATCACGACGCTCGAAGGCGACGAGGACGGAAGTAAATCCAAGGTGAACAACTTTGCGATACATCTTCAGTTTTTGGAAGAGTTTTTCCGCGTCGCGCTCGAAGGCATAACTTCGGAGGCATTGGAATATCTCAATAACGTCGTTATAGACCTGTATAGGAACAAAGGAATAAATTCCAAGACCGAATTTAACAGATTAAAACCAGGCGACTATCCGACGTTTGACGAACTCAGCGCGCTCATTGATGAAAAACTTTCGGAAACGACCATTGAATATGATATTACGCAACTTCGGATACTCCATAACTACGTTTCAAAATTTGCAGGCGAGGGCAGAAACTCCAATTTATGGAACGGAGAAAGCACGCTTACCGTAAAAGAGAATTTTACGGTGTTCAACTTCCAGAGTCTGCTTGCGAACAAGAACGGCGTTATCGCAAACGCGCAGATGCTTTTGGTACTCAAGTGGCTCGATAACGAGATAATCAAGAACCGCGATTTCAACTTAAAGCATGGCAGCAACCGTAAAATCGTGGTCTGTATCGACGAAGCGCACGTCTTTATCGATCCGAAATATCCCGTCGCGCTCGACTTTATGTATCAACTTGCAAAGCGTATCCGTAAGTATAACGGCATGCAGATAGTTATTACTCAAAACATCAAGGATTTCGTCGGCAGCGAAGAGATAGTGAGAAAATCCACGGCTATAATTAACGCTTGTCAGTATTCGTTTATATTCGCCTTAGCGCCCAACGATATGGACGATCTTTGCACTCTTTACGACAAAGCGGGGCAGATAAACGAAACCGAGCAGGATCAGATAGTAAACAACGCGAGAGGCGACGCGTTTATAATCACTTCGCCGACAAGCAGAACCAATATAAGGATAATAGCCTCCGAAACGACTCAAGAAATGTTCGGAGAGCGTTCGTAAGACAAGACGGGAGGAAAGAAAATGCCATACACGTTAACTGAAACCGAAAAGGACGATATAAGGAGAAAATATCTTGAAAACGTCGAGCGCATAAACGCGTTTTTGCCCGACGGCTCAAAGATAAGACCGGATTTAAAAGCGCTTAACAAACGCCTTAACGACCCAAACGAACAGAGATTATACAAAAAAGGTCTGGAAATCAAAGAGCGTGAGGACCGCCGCGAAAAACTTTACGATCGTCTTGCGGAAAAATACAAGGATCTGCGCGCTAAAAATAAGAATTACACGCTGAACAGACTTATTTTATATCAGTTTGATATGTCGGACGACCCCAAAGCGGAAGCATATAACGAAAACGTAATTAAAAACTACTTTTTGCACCCGGAAGCGATGGCTCAGCGCGAGTGCAAAAAGGTAATGCTTTTAAATCCTGCCGAAGCCGCAAAGATAGCGAAGTCCTCGGATATGGGAAACCTTCTGATCGAGTATTACGAGCGCAACACCGAGCAATGCGAACACGCTTACGGGCTTTTGGGTACTGTACGAAACACCAACGTCGGCGGTATAATAACGCCTGAAACCAAACAGTACTTAGAGCAAGTTGCGCCGAGTTACGAAGTGTTGTCGACCGCGTCCGAGACGGTAAAAACCATGTCGGAAGAATATTTTACCATGCCGATTATAAGTGACGACCAAAAAGAGACTTTGTTCAATACGAACTTTGAGAACGAAGAACCGGAATTAAACGAAGCCCTTAAAAAGCAGGTTCGTGCGAGCGCTTTCAAAAATATATCGTTTAAACAGTATAAAGATTTCTTCAAGACTATGGAGAAAAACGGTAAAATGCTAAACGAGGCGGGTGCGTTTAATAAATACGTCGCAAAGAGCGAAAAGGGCGGTAAAGTTACCTACCACTCGGTAATTTCAGTCGTAGACGGCAGGGAAAAAGACGCGAAAATAACCGAATTAAACGCCGACGCCGTGAACGGCTTACAGAGGCTGTTCACGCGCGATTTTGCCGCCGAAGAGGGTTTTATTCAGCACGACTTTGCGCCGTCGCTTAAAAAGAGCGAAGAGCAGATCGAAAAAGATTTCAGATACGAATACGCGTTAAGAAACAACAAATCTCTCGCTAAGACGGACGGTAAAAACATGTCGTCTTTCTTAAAAGACCACAAGGGCGGGTTTTGGGAGAGAAAACTCGGCAAGACGTCGAGGCAGTATAAGAATTTCGAGCGTGCGGTAAACGATTATTACAATATTTCCTCCGATAAATGCAAAGATCGCGAGAACGTTGCCTCCGCGGCATACGCGTATCTTGAGTACAAGGGCGTCGATCCGAATAATCCGGAAACCGTAAACAGATTAAGCGGCACGGCACGCGGCAGAGCGATTTATTGTTTAAGCGCGATAAGGGCTTGCACTCAGCCTAAGTATCATCCCGAGTACGAACTCGATTACGTCAAAGTCTCCGAACACGGCATTGTTGAAAGCAGTCCCGAGAACTTGTTCGGCGCGAAAGAAAAACTCGGTAAAGAGCCTGCCATATCCGATAAGAAAATTCTCGAGGAGCAAGTTACGCAAAACGACGTAGTGATAAAACAGGCAGAGCCTGTAACCGTAGTTCCGCTTGAACACGACGATCTTAAAATCTGAAATGCGGGAATAGATATAACGGCGTATCGTAGGTTAAATAAATATAACGAACGATACGAACCGTCAGGATCAGTGCAAGAGATTGCAAGATTATCGTTAAATAAATTTATGGTTTCTAAAGAGTAAAACTTTTCGGGATCCGGCGTTAAGTGACGTCGGATTCTTTTTATATGCCGCAAGCCGCGCAGCAACTGCGCGGCTTGCGGTATATAAAATAACCCCGACGGCTGAGCCGACGGGTTATTTATCGTCGTCGTTTTTCCGACCGTTAAACGAATGCGGCGGAACGCCGAAACGTTTTATGAAACTGTGATAAAAAGTGGAATAATAATCGTAATTGAGCATATTTGAAACGGCTTGAGGAGTTTGTCCTTGCGAAAGTAATTTTCGGGCGAGTTGCATGCGCTGGTTAAAAATATAACCGTGCAGCGATATTCCGAGTTCTTTTTTGAAAGTGTGCTGTAAATGCGATACGCTTATGAGCATTTCTTTCGCCAGATTTTTAATCGAAAGGTTTTCTACGTTCGTCAGATTGCGGTTGATATATTCGATACAAGCGTGTGAAATTTTATTCGTTTCCACGGGGATTAATATATCCGATTCGTCGAGTTCGGAAATTACCTTGTCCAAAGTCTCCACGATCTGAATGATGACGCTTACCAAATGCAAATCGGTATATTTATTACGGCTTTGGCAGATTGTTTTGCAATCCTGCATAAGCCGAATAAGCGGAGTTTTTTCGATTATCCGCTTAGGCAGAACCGACGGCATAAAAAAATCGGTATAGTTCGACAGAAAGTTTAAATCCGCAAACGAGGGCAAAAGGTCCGGCGCGAAATGCAAAACCATTCGTTCGTAAGGACAAGACGGGTCGAATTCTCTTGAATGCAACTTGTTCGGGTGAATAATTATTGCGTCCATCGGCGAGAGATTATACGTTTGCCCCTCGATGTTATATTTTGCCGCACCCGAGAGCAACAGTATCAACTCGTACATATGGTGAGATTCGGGTACGAGCGTGTCTTTATCCGTAGCCTCGAACGTCGAAACGGAGTGGTGAAAACGTATTCCGTTTTTTGAATAATAGTCAATAATGACGTGTCTCATGGCAATATTATAGCACGGGCTGAAATAATAGTCAAGGTTTACAACAGAAATTAACATATTTATAGCAAAATATGTTATTTACAAATTCGACTCTGAAGTTTATACTATTTTTGTATAAGATTGAACTTGCTTAAACCGTGTCTTTTGCGACGTTTTCGGCGAGTATCCGCGTAATAAATTTATATTCGGTTCTATTGCGCTCGGCTTTGACCGAAAATACCCGCAAATGCTCTATTAAAGGTGCGTGGCATTTAATCGGTGCGATTTCGGACGGATCGACACAAAGACGATGCGGATACCGCAAGTGAAAATTTGTGAAAATACGCCGAGATTTCAGGAGTTAAACGGGTTCGGACATAACTAAGAACGGTCGAAGGAGAAATTTTGTTGATAAAATGAAAGATTATAATGATATAAAAATAGCATACATAGGCGGAGGCTCACGGGCGTGGGCGCATAATTTAATGAACGATTTAGCACTCGACGGTTCTATCGGCGGAGAAGTAAGACTTTACGACATCGATTTTGAAGGTGCTAAAATCAATGAGAAAATAGGCAACGACATATCGGCGAGAGCCGACGTAAAAGGCAAATGGCGCTATAGAGCGTGCGAAACGATCAAAGCGGCGCTTGTCGGTGCGGATTTCGTCTTGATTTCGATTTTGCCCGGGAGTTTCGACGAAATGGAATCGGACGTCCATCTTCCCGAAGAATACGGAATATATCAACCGGTGGGCGACAGTACGGGTCCGGGCGGCATCGTGAGGGCGCTGCGCTGTTTACCTATGTTCCGTGATTTTGCATTGGCGATCGAGAAGTATTGCCCCGAGGCGTGGGTAATCAATTTCACAAACCCGATGTCCGTATGCGTAAGGACGCTTTACAAAGTTTTCCCGAAAATCAAGGCGTTCGGTTGCTGTCACGAAGTTTTCGGAACTCAGAAATTACTCGCCAACATCCTCGAAGAAAAATACGGTATAAAGGCGACCCGTGACGAAATAAGGACGAATATAGTCGGCGTAAACCACTTCACGTTTTTAACCGAGGCAAAATATAAAGGCACTGATTTATTGCCTATTTACGACGCGTATATCGACGAACACCCCAACGGATTGCCGCAGACCGCGGATGCAAAGCATTGGGCTAACGGCGCTTACCTTACCACGGAACTCGTAAAGTTCACTTTGTTTAAGCGTTACGGCGCAATCGCCGCCGCAGGCGACAGGCATTTGGCGGAGTTTTGTCCCGGGAAATGGTTTTTGGCAGATCGTGAAACCGTAGAAAAGAAATACGGATTTTCTTTGACGACGGTCGCCTGGCGCAAACAGGAATTTGCCGAAAGGAAGAAAAGGGCTTTGGACTATTATAACGGCGAGCCGTTTAAGTTCAAAAACACGGGCGAAGAAACCGTTCGTCAGATAAAGGCTCTACTCGGTCTCGGAGATTTCGTTACCAACGTAAATATTCCGAACGTTGGGCAGGTTGAAAACAATCCGAAAGACGTAATAGTCGAGACGAACGCGTTTTTCTCTGGCAACAGCGTCAAACCGCTGCAAGCGGGGAAGGTTCCCGACGCATTGAACGCGTTGGTAATGCGCATTATCGAGGAGCAGGAAACGGTAACGGACGCGGCGCTTTCGGGTGATTATGAAAAGGCGTTCACGGCGTTTTTGAATAATCCGAACGTATGTATCGCCGCGGATAAAGCGAGGGAACTGTTCGATAGAATGCTTAAAAATACGAAGGCGTATTTACCGTATTACGACGAATACATCGGTCGCCGCGGGAAAACGACCTATTAAGACGTTAAATTTCGCAATAATTAAGCAAACTACGGTTGATAAAGGAAATCACTTTTATGGGAAAAGAGCATTTATTCTACTGTTATAACTGTCCTACTTCGGGTTACTACACCGTAAACGGTTATAAATACTTTTACGGAAAGGATTTTCGTGTGGCGAAAAAATACAAAGAATATCGCGATTGCGGTTTCAACGTGGTGCAGGCGCGCGGAGAGAACTCGTATAAAGGCGAGGGTTTTGAAGGCTCGAATTGCCAAAGAGTATTTCGCGAGGCGCGAAAAGGCGGTTGCGATAAAATTCTCGTTACCGACGGACGTTTCGATACCTGGATACGGAAAGAAAAAAATCTTGTCGGCGATGGCTGTATTTTCGCCACGGAAAGAGATCTTGACGTCGCCGTTGCCGACTGCGTTTCGGCTTATTGCAACGAAAAAGGCTTTTACGGTATTCAACTCCTCGACGAACCGATATACGATCAATTTATCGCATACGGGCAGTTAATGCGCTCGATAAAGCGCGTCTTGCCAAACGTATATATTCAATCTAATTTGTTGCCTTTAGGCTCGAGGACATAACTTCTTATACCTCGCGACGCGACCGAGAAAGACGTCGGCGGAGCGGACAGAATAGCGACGGATCAAATAGGATACACGGACGTATATAAAAAGTATATCGGAGATTTTCAAACGATAACCGGCGCGGACAATATACATTTCGACGAATACCCTTTCAGGAGGGAATATATCATAAGCGGCAACACCTTGCCGAATTATCAGATAGCGGCGAGGGCTTGCCGGGAACGAAACGTGGACTTAAGAGTCGTTTTACAGTCGTTCGCGCATATATGGAACGGCACCGAGCATAACCGCAGAATGACCGAAAGCGATATGTATTGGCAGACCAACCTCGCAATGGGGTTCGGAGCAAGCGAATTTTCCTTTTATACCTACATGACAAAGCCGGATTTCAGATATAAAGACGGTGGCATGGGTGAAGTTGACGGCGCGGCGTTTATCAATCTGGACGGCTCCAAAACCGAACTTTACAGGTATACAAAACGTATAATTTCCGAGATGAAGAAGTTTTTGTCCGTTTCGGAAAAGTACGGGTACGAGAGTTCGCATATCGTTGCCGAGAGCGGCAAGACTTACGAAGATTTCGATTGGACGAGATATATCGTCGAAAACGAGAAATGTCCTTTAAGCGTTACGGTGGATAAAGGCGTTGCGCTTATAACCAGACGAATAAACGGCGACGACGAACTTTATATGTTCGAGAATATCGGAAACGTTCGCGACGAACTGTTTGAAGGCGTGCCGCCAACGCGGCTGAGCGTGGCTTTGCCAGAGGGTGCGAAGAAGTTTTATTTTCGCGGCGAGGAAATATCCGCGACGCCGAATAGTGACGGCGTTTACGGGTTTTCTTTGAAAACGGGCGACGCCGTATTCGTCGAAATAACGCGTTCGGCGGTTTAGGAGGCGGAAATGAAAGAATACTTATTACCCGTAAAAATCGTGGACTGCTCAAACGTAACAAACGTCGGCTCGCTGTTTAAAAAGAAAGGATTGTACGCTGTTCACGATTTGAATACCGAAAAGTGGAGCAAAAACGCAAAAGCGGAAGGGCTTGGTGCTTACATCGTTTTGGACTTCGGAAAAGAAATGCACGGCGGCGTGCGCGTTCTTACGGGCTGGGTATACGACGGCGTATGCAAGGTAAGATTGCGTTTCGGCGAAAGTCTGGGCGAAGTAAATTCTTCGATAGGCGAAAAAAACGCGACGAACAGGCACAGTCCTCGAGACTTTGAAACACTTATTTGCGCGTCGTCGGATATGACGTTGGGGCAGACGGGTTTTCGTTTCGTAAGGATAGATCTTTTGGAAGAGAAATATATCTATTTCAGAAATATCTACTGCGAAAATCATATTTATCGAAAAAAACCGATTTATATCTATGAAGGAAAGGACGCGCGCGTTGCGGAGATATTCGCCGTGGCGAAAAGGACGGTGGATCTGTGCGCGGCGGAGGGGTATATCTGGGACGGCATAAAGCGCGACCGCCTCGTATGGGCGGGGGATTTATCGCCCGAGGTAATGGCGCTCGGCGCGATATACGGCAGAACAAGCGCGATAGAAAGGTCTTTGGATCTTTGCAAAAAGACAGCGCCTTTGCCGAAGTTTATGAGCGGCATTTACACTTATTCCATGTGGTGGATAATTACGCTTTACGATTATTACTCGGAGTTCGGTTGCGCCAAATACGTTAAAAAGCACATGCGATATATTGCGGGCTTGATAGACCTGTTCGACGGTTTGGTGTCGGAAAACGGCGATCTGAACAAGACGATACGCTATATGGTCGACTGGCCGACTAAAGATACCGAGGACGAGGACGCGGGCGTAAGGGCTATTTTCGTAATGGCTCTCGATAAAGCGGTCGCTTTACTCGAAGAGTTTTCTCTCGACGCGACGAAAGCGAAAGCGCTAAAGAAAAGATTATCGTTAAAGCCAATGATCGTCAAAGAGCAAAAACAGGTGATCGCGCTCAGATATTTCGCGACGGGCGAACTTTCGGACGAAGATTATGAAAA
>CAMOXE010000027.1 GCA_946628865.1 uncultured Clostridia bacterium
AAAAAGGATTGAAACTGTTCGGTTATTTATTGCTCCGTTCGGCAAAGGTTCTGCATAAAACGGGAATTTATGTGTATACTAATTGCAATAACGGAGGTTAAAATGAAAAAATCAATAAGCACGATATTTGCCGTTTGGCTATGTCTTATCTCGGCGTTTTGGCTCGTTTGCTGCGGGGAAAAAGAACTGACCGATGAGGAGGCGTATAGCGAAGTCGGCACGGCGATAGAAAACGTCTTATCAGACGTAAAGGAGTTGTCCCTGACTCTCGGCGGAACGGTGGAAATAACCGCCCTCGAACCGAAAGAAACCGCTGATAGCGCAGAAACCGCCGAAAGCCACGAAAGCGCCGAAAACGACGAGACGGGTAAGTATACTGCCGATGCTTACGTAAAAGTCAAGTTAAACGACGACGACGTTGTAAACGAGGCGGCGTTAAAGGTTACTCTTACCGACAATAAAGAGCAAGCTTTGAAATTAGAGTTGTATCTTAAAGACGGATATTCATATTCGTATACGAATTTATTCGGAGAGAATTATTCTTACAGCGAGAACGACGGCGAGAAGTTCGACGTTGAAGACGTAGACAAAGAAGAACTCAAAAAGACGCTCGACGGACTTAAAGAACGTCTGCCAAAGCCGAAAGCGACTAAAAAAGGCGATACCGTAACCTTGGTCTGGACGGTAAACGTCGACAACGCAAAAGATTACGTCAAGGCTTTCGGGTATTTGGAAGGTAAAGAGGTTACCGACGAAGAGGCAGCCGAAACCTTAAAAGACGTCGATATTGAAAAGGGCGAACTTACGCTGACGATAGAAAACGGAAGAATAATAGGTCTGAAGGTTATAGCCAAAGCGAGCGGCGAGGGTATGCGCTTAAACGCGGAACTAAGCGCCGAAGTCCTTTACAGCGGAGTAACGATATCTTTCGACAATGCAAGGCTCGAAGAGATAAAGTCTAACGCAAATAAAGACGCGTCGGCGGAATAAAGACAAAAAAGGTCGTAAACGAGCGTTACGACTTTTTTTATTTGACAAAATTTTCGCCAAGATATATAATGAGAATATGAACGGCGAAATAATGGAAATACTTTCGGCAGTAACCGAAGAAGAGCGAGAAATACTCGGCGGGAAAAGCGTCGATAAGAGCATTTACACCACGTTATCCGATTTCACGATAGAGAAAGGTAAGATTTCCGAGTGGGAAAAACTTATAGATTGCCGCAAGCATACGCGTTTCGCGCCCTTTCCCCGACATAAACACGACTATATAGAACTCATATACAATTGTTCGGGGAAAACCGTACATAACGTGAATTTTTCAAAGGGAATAACGCTTTTTGCGGGGGATATGCTGTTGATCGGCGAAAACGCCGAGCATTCGGTAGAATATGCGGGAAAGGACGATATAGCGGTAAATTTCCTCATAAAACGCGAGTTTTTTTCCGAAACGCTGGGCGTCGTCGGATACGGAAATATAATATATAACTATATTTTAAGCGAAATTTCAGGCGGAACGGACGACGGATATATGCTGTTTAAAACGGACGGAGATCTGCCCGTAAAAAACCTTATCGAAAATCTGATATACGAGATACTTTTAAAAAAGGAAAAAAATTACGCGGAACAAAATCTCACGATGGGGCTTGTATTTTCCGCACTTGCGCGTTCGCTTGAAAATTTCGGCACGGCGATCGGCTACGAACGCGAAATGATTTTAAAAACCGTCAAATACGTCGAAAACTCTTTTAAAGACGCAAGGCTTACGTTTATCGCCGACGCGCTCGGCGTGTCTGCGGTAACTTTGAGTAAAGCGATAAAAAAACATCTCGGTATTACTTTTAAGTCCTTGCTTATGCAAAAACGCCTTGCCGAGGCTGAGAAACTTATACGGAATACCGACCTTCCGATAACCGAGATAATTTATTTCGTCGGGTATGAAAACACGAATTTTTTCTACCGTATGTTTTCGGCAGAATATAAAGTTTCGCCAAAAGAATACAGAAAGAGCGTGAGACGATGAGTGAAAATAAGGTTGTAAAATCATATAGATAAAGACGTTGAAAAACTTTTAAAAACGTTGTACAATGTAATAAAAAACGGAGGAAAATATGGACGAAAAGATTTTGAAAGGTTACGAGTACGCCAAAGAATACTATGAAAAACTCGGCGTAGACGTAGACGCGGCAATTAAGATTTGCGACGAAACGCCTATATCGGTGCATTGCTGGCAAGGCGACGACGTAAACGGTTTTGAGAAAAAAGAAGGCGCTTTAAGCGGCGGTATTCAAACCACCGGAAATTATCCCGGAAAGGCGAGAAACTCGGAGGAACTGAGGGCGGATCTCGAATTTGCTTTCAAGCGTATTCCCGGCGAAAAGAAGATAAACATACACGCAAGTTATCTCGAGGCGGACGGTTTTGTGGACAGAAACGCAATCGAGCCTAAGCATTTTGAAAAGTGGGCTGACTGGGCGGTAGCGCAAAACGTAGGTATCGACTTCAACCCGACGTATTTCTCACATCCTCTTTCAAGCGACGGCACGCTTTCGGCTAAAGACGAAAACGTAAGAAAGTTCTGGATAGAACACGGAATAAGGTGCAGAAGAATAGGCGAATATTTCGCAAAGCGCACCGGTAAGACCTGCGTTATAAATCATTGGACTCCGGACGGCGATAAGGAATTCCCCATCGACACGATTTCTCCGAGACTTCGCTTGAAAGATTCTTACGATCAAATATTCGAGGCGACTAAGGACGTCAAGGGCGTTATGGACGGTATCGAGAGCAAGGTATTCGGAATAGGTCTTGAGAGTTATACCGTAGGCTCGCACGAATTCTGCATGGGCTACGTTTTCTCTAAGCACAGCGACCACATAATGCTTACTCTTGACTGCGGGCATTATCATCCGACCGAAGTCGTTTCCGCGAAACTCGGAGCGATCTACGCGTTTTCAGACCATTGTCTGCTGCACGTTTCGCGCCCGGTCAGATGGGACAGCGACCACGTCGTTGCATACGACGACGAGTTAAGGGCGATAACCGACGAACTCGTAAGGCTTAACAAAGTCAAAGAGACATATATAGCGACCGATTATTTCGACGCCTCCATAAACAGAGTTGCGGCTTGGGTAATAGGTATAAGAAACGCGCGGAAAGCGCTTTTGAATTCGCTTTTAACGCCGGTTGAGAATCTTAAAAAGTTCGAGCGCGAGGGCGACAATACGTCGCGTATGGCGGTATCGCAGGAATACAAGACCGCGCCCGTCGGAGCGATTTGGGATTACTATTGCGCGAAAAAAGGCGTCGGCGTCGGCTTAGAATGGCTTGACGAAGTAAAAGCGTATGAAAAGGACGTAATGTTTAAGAGAAACTGATTTTAAATGATAAACCGCGAGGCGATTGCTTCGCGGTTTAAATATGCAAAAATCGTGAAAAATAATAAATTTACGTCATAACGATTGATTATTTCGGATTTAAGGTCTATAATATATAAGAATAAATTTACGAGGTGTTTTATGATAAAAGTAGACGTAATATCCGGTTTTTTGGGAGCGGGAAAGACTACGCTCATCAAGAAACTGCTCAGCGGTAAAATGGGGAAAGAGCAAGTCGTGCTTATCGAAAACGAATTCGGTGAAATAGGCATAGACGGCTCGTTTTTAAAAGAGAGCGGAATCGAGATAAAAGAAATAAACTCCGGCTGCATATGTTGTTCCCTCGTCGGGGATTTTTCGTCGTCCATGAAAGAGATAATAGAAAAATTTTCGCCTGACAGGATCATTATCGAGCCGTCGGGCGTTGGTAAACTCTCAGACATAATAGGCGCTATCGAAAAAGTCGACGCGGATTTGAATATAAATATAGTCGCAACCGTCGTCGACGGCGGCAAAGCCAAGATGTATCACAAGAATTTCGGTGAGTTCTATAACGATCAGATTTCCGAGGCGGGTACTGTCGTTATATCCAAAACCGAGGCTCTATCCGAAGAGAAGTTGAACGCGGCGGTTGAAATCGTAAAAGAATTAAATCCGAGGGCTACCGTAATTACCACGCCCGTAGAGCGTCTGGACGCGAACAGGCTTTTGGAACTTTTGGAGCATAAGGGCGATTTTCACGAAGAAATAGTCAACGAACTTTTAGAAAAGGCGCGCGCGCATGCGCACCATCATCACGATGACGACGAAGAAGAGTGTCATTGCCACCATCATCACCATGATGACGACGATGACGAGGAGGAGCATTGCCACCACCACCATGATGACGACGATGACGAGGAGGAGCATTGCCACCACCACGAACATGAA
>CAMOXE010000028.1 GCA_946628865.1 uncultured Clostridia bacterium
AGTATTTTATATCTTTCGTCAAAACCACGTCTATGCCGTGCCGACCCTCTTTGATATATTCCTTTACGTTGCCTTTATCTTCAACCGCCCAAAGCCCGAACGGCTCGCCGACGGACATAAGTCCGTCCTCTTCGCCTATTATCTCCGTCAAGTGCTTTTTCGTAACTTCGTCTTTCGGATAACCGGAAACTATTCTGTCTACGAGCGTGTTGCAAAAATAATTGTCATTTTCCACCCACGCTTTGAATTCTTTAGGCAAATTCCACAGTTCGATATATTTTATAACGCATTTATACAGTTCGTCCGCGTTGTTATCGATAAGTTCCACGGGCAGCATGTACAGCCCGTCAAGCCCGGCGTTAAACCGTTCGTATAAAAACTTCGTAAGTTTTGCGGGATACGTTATGCCGTCAAAACCGTTTATATCGTCCTGTCCGTTAAAACAAATGCCCGCCTCGGTCGTGTTTGATACTACGAGTTTAAGGTCTTTATCCTTTGCAAGCGCTATGTACGCGTCGTATTCCTTAAACGGATCTACGGCGGATTGCACCGAGTTTATCGCGTAAACGTCCTCTACGGCGTTTCCGTCTTTTACTCCCCTTAAAACTATATGATACTTGTTGTTCTGCGCTTTGAATTTATCTAAATTCCCGAAAGATATGGGTTTTACGATATTTACGCCGTATTCCCCGCCCTCTCTGTTTAACGCGTCGAAATAATAGTCCGCAAACGTCCTTAAAAAATTGCCTTCGCCGAATTGCATTATCTTTATCATACAAAATCTCCCGATATTTTATTCGTCGTTATAATTATACCACCGAAACGCTTGCAAAAAAATATATTTTAATCTATAATTATCTAAAATTCTATAAATCTTAAAGTAACGTTTATGTTTTTGGAAATTGAAAAATCCGTCAGAAAAAAAGAGTGGGATATGACGGATTTTCACAGTCACTCCCACTACGAAATATATTTTCTCATTTCCGGTACGAGAAACTTCTTTCTCACCGATAAAATGTACAAAATATCCGCGCCGTGCTTAATAGTTATTCCGCCTTACACGATGCACAAGACCGAAGGCTTTGCTTTTACGAGGATAAATATAAATATTTCCGCGGCAAGCCTCGATCCGTATCAGACTTTCGTTTTGAAAGAATTGAGCGGCAAGATAATTCCGCTGCAGCAAAAAACCGCCGAAACGGTTTTCCCGCTCTTGCAAAGCGCCTCGGTTATTTACGCGGAGCAGAACAAATATGCCACCGAAAGACTTGCCGCGCTGTTCGGTTATATAGTTACGATCCTTGAAAAGACGGATAAGACCAAAACTTTCGAGCCGATTAAAGGCAACACCGAAAAAGTCTCGCCGCTCGCGCTTAAAATTATTGATTACGTTTCCGTCAACTATACGGAAAACGTATCTTTAAACGTGCTTTCGGAAAAGTTTTTTATTTCCAAAGCGACGCTTTGCGACTGTTTCAAAAAAGCGATGAATTGCACGATAGGCGAATACGTTATGCGCCTTAAACTGAATAGGGCAAGACAGTATCTGTCCTCTACGAAAAAAAGCGTGGAAGAAATTTCCGATTTGTGCGGGTTTTCTTCCGCCGCCTATATGGGGCTGATATTCAAAAATAAAGTGGGGTTATCGCCCTTGCAGTACAGAAAATTACAACTTTCCAAAGAATAAGACAAGACCTTGCCGCAAAACTTTCTTTTGAAAAACGCATTACGTCAGCCGTAATGCGTTTCGCTTTTTATATCGTTTTCAGACGAATCGGAGTTTGCAGGCAAAACCGAAAATTTATCCGCAACGCCCTTTACCGATTAAAAAAACTCTTCTTCAAGCATTGCGCATAACGCGTGGTATATCGGCAGATGTAATTCTTGCACTTTGTAAGTTTCCGTTTCCGGCGCTTTTATCGTTACGTCGGAAAGTTTTGATAATCTGCTTTCCTTCGACCCCGTCAGCGCTATCGTTTTCAACCTCATTACCTTTGCAAGCGTCGTCGCCAACACACAGTTTTCACTGTTTCCGGATGTCGAAATGGCGAGCAAAACGTCCCCCGCGTCCGCTAAGCCGTATAATTGCTGAGCAAACACCACGCTCGGTTCTTTGTCGTTTGCGAACGCCGTCGATAACGATAAATGCGACGTCAGCGATATCGCTCTTAAACTGCCCTCCAACGTGCTTTTTAATTTTGCTCCGTCAACGCCGTATCCGTCCAACTCGTCATAAACTTCACGGCTTATCGCTCTCTTTTTCTTAAACGATTTTAACAGTTCTCCGACTATATGCTCGCTGTCGCTTGCGCTCCCGCCGTTGCCGCATATCAAAACCTTATTGCCGTTTCTGTATGCCTCTTCTAAAATAATGTAGGCTCTTTCTACGTCGTTTTGAACGGCGCCGAGTTGCGGATACCTTTGTATTAACTCCTTTAATATTTCTTTAGTCGCATCTTTCATCCTAAAAATCCCCCTTCGCTATTGATAACGCCGCAATATCGCCTATGTTTTCCTTCAGTCCCGCCGGTACAACTTCACACACTCCTAAACTGAACGGTAAACACTCCCTTTCCATTATTCTTTTCGCTTGCGGGTAAAGTAAATCGTACGCCCTCATATATATTCCGCCTATTACGATTTTTTCGGGATTAAGTAAATCTATCAGCAGGCTTAAGGTCCTCCCGAGCATTTCTCCGCTTTTCTTGAATACCGCCTTGCAAAATTTGTTGTCTTTTCTCGCAAATTCCGAAATCGTCTTTGCGGAAATATTATCTTTGCCGACAGTATCCGAAAATTCCTTATAACTACTACGCAACGACTTTTGCTTACTCATTATTTCGGCAAGTCTTACCATCCCCGATCCGCTGCAATACCCCTCGCACGAACCGACTTTACAGTATCCCTCCGGACCGCTCTTCGTCAATCGGACGTGACCTATTTCTCCGGCATTGTCGTTTGTGCCGGAATACAGTTTGCCGTCTAAAATAAGCCCCGCGCCGAATCCCGTTCCGAAGGTTAAAAAAACCATATTCGACGTGCCTTGCCCCGCGCCGAATTTCCACTCCGCAACGGCGCAAGCGTTTGCGTCGTTTTGAAGATGGGTTTTTATATTGTACTTGTCCTCAAAGTATTTTACTATCTCTATATCGTCCCAAAGCGGCAGGCTCGGCGGCGACATTATTATCCCTTTCACGCTATCCAACGGTCCGCCACAACTCACGCCTATTCCTTTCAATCCCTTATTTAAGTGTTTCTCAATAAAAACCGAGAACTTTCCTAAAATAGCATAAGGGTCTTGATTTGCCGTTAAAAAATATTCTTTATCGAGTATTTCTATATTTCCGTTTTCGATTTTCCCCAAGGTGGAAGCACACTTCGTCCCGCCTATGTCTAACCCTATATAATACATCCTCCGACCGACTACCTCTCTATATTTGAGAATTTAAAAACCGATTTTTGTAATCATTATAGCACAAAAGCATTTCTTTGTAAAATAAAATACTAATTATTCGCTCGTTTTATTTGCCGCCGAAACAAACGCTTTGTTTTGAGCGGAAAGCGTCTTGAGATTTTTAATTTACGGCTCAAAATCGTTACGCTAAAACATTAAAAATCCGTCGAGAAAATCAGTGAGTTCGCAGTAAATGCGGCTTGCCGTTTTTTAAAGCGTGAACAACTGTAAGATTATCGTTCTGCTCAAACGCATGGCGGCAAGCGCCCGCCCTTTATTATATAATCTCGATAGTTTGCCGAAACCCCTCAAGGTGTCCCCTCGGCAAGACGCCAACTTTCAGTCGGACGTTCGGGCGTCAAGCGCCCGCCCTTTATTATATTATCTCGATAGTTTGCCGAAACCCCTTAAGGGGTCCCCTCGGCAAGACGCCGACTTTCAGTCG